>DASUJH010000042.1 GCA_036279355.1 Gemmatimonadales bacterium | reverse complement strand
ATGACCGGCGGCGTGGGCGCGCAGCAGGTCCGCGATTTCTACCTTCGGTATTTCATCGGCCGGCATCCGCCGGACGCCACGCTCGTGCCGCTCACGCGAACCGTGGGCGAGAGCCGCATCGTGGATGAGCTGCTCTACCAGTTCACGCACACGATCGAGATGCCGTGGATGCTGCCGGGGATGGCGCCCACGGGGCGGCGCGTCGAGGCGGCGCTCGTGGTGGTTGTCGACTTTCAGGACGGCAAGATCAGCGCGGAGCGGATCTACTGGGACCAGGCGTCGGTGCTCGCGCAGATCGGCGCCCTCAACGCTGGGCAGCTGCCGGTGACCGGGGCCGAGGCGGCGCGCAAGGTTCGGGAGCCCGCGCGCGAGCCTTCGAATGGGCTGATTCCACGAGACGGCCCGGCGGACGCGAGAGATCATCATCCACGATGACCAGGGTCACACGTTCTACCTTGGAGAGCCGCTCCAGCAGGTGAGGTCCCCGAGAGGAAGGTCGTATGGAACCTTGGAACATCAGTGTGCTCATACCGATCGTGGGGATCGTCGCGTTCGCGGCGATCAGGATCGCTCGCATGTACGCCCCGCATTCCACATCGCCACCGGCCGACGTGGCCGCGCGATTCGAGGCACTCGAGCGGAATGTCCAGAGTCTCGAGGAGCAGCACGCGGAAACGCTGGAACGGCTCGATTTCGCGGAGCGTCTGCTGAGCCAGGCCCGGGAGGAGCGGCGAATTGAGGGCTGAAGCGGGAGTTGAGTTCGGGCCGGCTGCATGAAAAGCGTCACCGGCATCCAGCTTGCCGCGGTTGCCCTCGCACTCGTGACGCTCGTCATGCTCGCGCGTGCGGCGGCCGAGTGGGAAAGGGAAGGGGCCGAGCCGCCCGCCGCGCCATCGGGAGGCAGCCGTCGGCGCGGCGGCGTGATTCTCCTCTTCGTGCTCCTGGTCCTGCTCGGCGGGCTCTGGGCAGTCGCCGGGCCGGCGGGCTGGCCGCGGGATCGCGTGCTCTGGGTCGGGTTCGGCGCGTTTCTGGCGGGGATGACGCTGACCCGGCCGTGGTGGTTCTGGGGGCACTACAAGGCGCGCTGGCTCCGCGGGCTCATCGGCGACGAGGCGACCGCGTTCCTGTACCTGCTGCTCGCCGGGGCGATGGTCTGGATCGGGCTCTTTACCAATTGGAGTTTCGGAAGGCGCTGAGAAGTAGCAGCGGCGAACGTCGTTCTCACCCCCGACAAGCGGGAGAGGCGCCTGTGAATCGGCTGTTTGGCTTCATCGGCACCACGCTGGGCAGCTACGCCGGCTGGTGGCTCGGCGATCACGTGGGGATTATGACCGCCGTCATCGTGAGCGGTATCGGGGCCGGTGTGGGCCTCTGGGCGGGCGTGCGCTACGCGAACGAGCATTTCGGGTGAGCCTCTCGCTCGAGATGCTGCCGGATGTGCTGGCGATCTGTCGGCTCGCTCCGGACGCAGCCGTCCCGAGCTGGGCGGCGCAGGCGAGCCGGTTCATCACGATCAGCCGCACGCCCGAGGAGCTGTCGATCACGACAGTGCAGGACCTCGTGCCGCCAGAGGTCCGGTCCGAGCGCAACTACCGGGCATTGCGGGTGCGGGGCACGCTGCCGCTCGATTTGATCGGCGTTCTGGCGGCGATCGCGGTGCCGCTCGCGGATGCGGGGTTGAGCATCTTCGCGATCTCGACGTTCGAGACGGACTACGTGCTGATTCGCGCGGACGATATGGAGGCGGCGGTGCGCGCGCTCGAGCAGGCGGGGCACCGGGTGGAGGGGTGAGGATGGCACTTATGACGGTCACCCTCCCATACAGGTTCGACACCGCCGCCATCACCAAGACGATTCTGCGCGGCGTGCTCGGCCTGCTGGTTATCGTCGTCGCGGGGATTATCTATTCCTTATGGCTCGCACGCCGCGCCGCGGCCATCCAGCTCTCCCTCGTGGGTGCGTTCATGGCGTGGTTCGGCCGGGTCGTGGTTTTGCGGTACCAGGAACGCCGCGCCGCGGCGTGAGAGATCGGCGATGCAGTCGCCGTCCCGGCAATCCGGCAATATGGTGAGAAGGCCAACCCGCTCCGTGCGCAGCGCTATGACGACCTCAGAATTGCTCGCATTCATGCGTGAACAGCGGCTTGCCGTACAGGCCTCGGCCGGCCCGGGGAATACGGTCCAGGCGGCGCTGGTCGGCATCGCCGTCACCGACTCGTTCGAGCTCGTCTTCGATACGCTGGATACGACGCGTAAGGCACAAAACCTTCGTCGCGCTCCCAGCGTCGGCTTTGTCCTTGGCGGCTGGCATGCGGGCGACGAGCGCACGGTCCAATACGAAGGCATCGCCGACCAGCCGGCGGGAGACGACCTCGACAGACTCAAGGCCGCATACTTCCACGTCTGGCCCGATGGCCGGGCGCGCCAGTCGTGGCCCGGGCTCATCTACATTCGTGCGCGCCCCACCTGGATTCGCTACAGCGAATTCAATCGCAACCCACCCACGATCGTGGAATTTACCGCCAGGGAGCTGGGCGCTCCGCCGGCCAAGCAATGCTGAAAGCGGCAGCACGCAACAGCAGAAACGGAGTACCCCAATGACCCAAACGCAGCCAATCGTCGTCCAGCCGGGCGAGGGCCGAGACCTGCACGCCTTCGGCGACGTGATCTCGGTCATGCTCGGCGGCGCGGAAACCAATCAGAAACTGACGGTCATGTTCGACACCACGCCACCCGGCGCCGGTCCGCCACCCCACGTGCATAGCAGAGAAGACGAACTGTTTCTTGTGGTCGACGGCCGCGTCAGCTTCTTCGTGAATGGAGGCTGGACGGAGGCGGGGCCGGGCAGCGCGGTGTACTTGCCGCGCGGCTCCGCGCACTGCTACAAGAACACGGGCACGACGCCGAGCCGGCAGTGGATCCTCACCACGCCCTCGGGGTTCGAGCAGTTCTTCGCGCGCTGTGCCGACGAGTTCGCCCGCGCGAGCGGTCCGGACATGGAGCACATCGTCGGCTTCGCCCGCGAGCAGGGGATCGAATTCCTCGCCCAGAGTTGAGCCGTGAACCGGACCGGCGGCGTGATCCCCGACCTGCGCGATACGGTCCTCGATACCTGGCGGACCAGCAATCGGGTGACCGTCTTTCTGGTCGAGCAGCTCTCGCCCGCGGTGTGGGTCGGCGCGATTCCGGGTGCGCCCCGCCGCAGCATCCGAATGATCGCGGGTCACCTGCACAACAGCCGATGCATGTGGATCAAGACGCTCGGTCAGGAGCTCGGCATCGCGGTGCCGCGCAGCGTCGATCGCCGGCAGGTCGGGCGCGCCGAGCTGGTGCGGGCGCTCGATCGGAGCAGCCGGGGAATCCTGAGCCTCCTCGAACTCGGTATCGAGCATGGCGGCAGGATCCCGGCCGCTTCGACCTACATCTGGCGCAATCTTCCGCTCGACGTGGGGCACGTGCTGGGCTACTTCGTCGCGCACGAGGCGCACCACCGGGGCCAAATCGTGATGGCGGCCCGCGCGCTGGGCCACCGACTCCCGCCGGCGGTGACCGAAGGCCTCTGGCAGTGGACGAAGCGCGGAGCGGAGGCAAAGGCCGCGGGAACGGCTCCATGAGCGTGGTCGCACGTGTCGCCGCGCGGCTCTGACGCTGCCGTGCCGTTTGATCGGCAGCCCGTGCTCCGCGGAGAGCTCCTCGAGCTGCGGCCGCTCCACGCGGACGACTTCGAGGCGCTTTATCGGGTCGCATCCGATCCACTTCTCTGGGCGCAGCACCCGGAGCGAGATCGCTACAAGGCGGCGACGTTCCGGGCGTTCTTCGCCGATGCGCTCGGGTCAGGTGGCGCGCTCGTCGCCCTCGACCGAGCCAATGGCCGGATCATCGGCTCGTCGCGCTACTTCGGCTACGATCCGGAGCGCAGCGTCGTCGAGATCGGCTGGTCATTTCTCGCGCGCGCGTACTGGGGCGGTCTGTACAACGGCGAGATGAAACGCCTGATGCTGGAGCACGCCTTCGCGTCGGTGCAGCGCGTCATCCTCATCATCGGGCCGGAGAATCGGCGAAGCCAGCGGGCCGCGGAGAAGATCGGCGCGGTGCGCGCCGGCACGATGACGAATGCGCGGGGAGAGGAACGTCTGGTATACGAGCTCACGCCGGCGCTCTATGCAGGCCGACGGCACCAATAGCAAGCGAGATTGCAAGTGTCACGGTTGCGCGTGCAAAGCTTCGCCGTTTCCATCGATGGGTATGGCGCCGGGCCCAACCAGGACCTGGAGCATCCGCTCGGCATCGGCGGTGGGGGGACGAGCCGCCGTATCACACGGCCGTGTTCGTGCTGACCCATTATCCGCGAGCGACGGTGAGGATGGCGGGCGAAACGGAATTTCACTTCATCACCGGCGGCATCCAAGCCGCGCTCACGGAAGCATTCGCCGCCGCCGGCAATCTCGACGTACGCCTCGGCGGCGGTGTTGCGGGCATTCGGGAATACCTGGCCGCCGCGCTGATCGATGAGCTGCATCTCGCCGTCCGGCCGATCCTGCTCGGCTCGGGCGAGCATCTCTTCACCGGCCTTGACCTGCGCGCCCTGGGCTACGAATGCGAGCGCTCAGTGGCCGGGGAGCGTGCGACACACGTCTTTCTCCGGAAGCGTGGATGACACCCCAGCTCACGTCGGCGTCCATCGTGCAGCTATTGCGGGAGCGGGGGGGCAAGGAGCGATGGGCGATTTGCGGGTACAGCTCAAGAAGGGCCGCGACGGACCGCCGAGCCTTACCGCGATCCGTCCCGACGGCTCGCGCACGTGGAGCCGGGTGCATCGGTTTTTCCCGCTGCACGACCTGCTCCACTACACGGTCGAGACGACGCTCGGCTTCCGGGAGGCGTTCTTCGGATTGCTGGCGGCGGGTTGGGCGCTCGACGATTTCACGGCGCCGCACGCACGCGCACGGCTGCCGGCCGAGGCGGGTTGGGCCGAGAACATCGTGGGGCTGCTCGATCAGGAGCGGGCGCGCGGCGGCGAGTACGACGCCGAGACCTTCAACGCGGGGCTCGGAGCCGCTCTCGTCGATCAGGGGTGGCCCCCGTGGCGCGAGCTCGCCGAGGCGGAGCTCGTCGCGATCCGGCGGGCGCACCGCGAGCTGGCCGCGCGATGGCAGGCGCTGGCACCGGGCGAGCAGCTCGAGTTGATCTTCGCGGCCTCGGCGTCTCCGGTCCGACCGACTCGCTCAGACTGAGGCGGTAATTCCGGCGACGCGCCGGCGGAGCCTCGCCGCGATAAAGAGGTAGAGGCTTGCGGCAATCAGGAGATAGAGGCTCGAGCCATCGCGGCGCGCGAGAGGAAAGACGCGCGGTCGAGCGGCGGGACGGCGTGGCCCGACAACGAAAGATGGATGGATGCCCGACCCTCTCGTCCTCATCGCAGGCGCCGGTCCCACCGGCCTCGTTCTCGGAGTCTGGCTGACCAGGCTCGGCATTCCGGTGCGGATCATCGACAAGGCGGCGGAGCCCGGGACCACCTCGCGCGCGCTGGCGGTGCAGGCGCGCACGCTCGAGTTCTACCACCAGGTCGGGCTCGCGGATGCGGTGGTCGCGGGCGGCGTCAAGATTGAAAATCTCAACTTCTGGGTGAAGGGCGAGAAAGCCGCGCGAGTGCCGCTCGGGCGCATCGGCGAGGGGCTCAGTCCCTACCCTTTTGCGCTGGTCTATCCGCAGGATGCTCACGAGCGATTGCTCACCGAGCGATTGGAGGCGCTGGGTGTGCGGGTGGAGCGGCGGACGGAGCTGCTCCGCTTTGCGCAGCAGGAGGACGGGGTGCGCGCGACGATCCGCCGCCCCGACGGCGGCGAGGAGGATTGCGACGTCGCATACCTCGCGGGCTGCGACGGCGCGTCGTCGACCGTGCGGAACGCGCTCGCCATCGGTTTTCCGGGCGGCACGTACACCGGACACTTTTACGTGGCCGACGTCGAGGCGAGAGGCCCGGCGATCAACGACGAGCTGCACGTCGATCTCGAGGACGCCGACTTCGTGCTCCTCTTTCCGCTCAAGGGTGACGGCCGCGCGCGCCTGGTCGGCATCGTGCGTGACGCGCCGGACAGCGATGCCGCGAAGCTCACGTTCGACGACGTGAAGGGCAGGGCGATCGAGCATCTCAGGCTCGACGTGGAGCGGGTGAACTGGTTCTCGACCTATCGGGTGCATCACCGCGTCGCGCAACGGTTCCGCGGAGGGCGCGCGTTCCTGCTGGGCGATGCCGCGCACATCCATAGTCCGGTCGGCGGGCAGGGGATGAACACGGGCATCGGCGACGCGGTGAACCTGGCGTGGAAGCTCGCCGGCGTGCTCAGGCACGGCGCGCCGGACACGCTGCTCGACACCTACGAGCCGGAGCGGATCGCCTTTGCGCGGCGGCTCGTCGCCACGACGGATCGCGCGTTCACGCTGGTGACGAAGCGGGGCGCGGTCGCGCGCTTCGTCCGCACGCGGATCGTGCCGCGGGTGGCGCCGCTGCTCTTTCGGATACCGGCGTTCCGCCGGCTCGCGTTCGAGACGGTGTCGCAGATCAACATCAGCTATCGCGAGAGCGCGCTCAGCGCCGGCGGCGGGGGTGACGTCCGCGGCGGGGATCGACTGCCCTGGGTCGAGCTCGGGTCGGGGGAGGAGAATTTCGCGCCGCTCACGGCGCTCGATTGGCAGGTACATGTCTATGGCGAAGTGCGGCGCGGCGTGGCGGAGGCGTGCGCGGAGCTGGGGCTCCCACTCCACGAATTCGCGTGGGAGGCGGGCACGGGGCGCGCGGGGCTCGAGCGCGGGGCGCTCTATCTCATTCGGCCGGACGGGTACATCGCGCTGGCGGACGCGGGAGGCGAGGCGGAGCGGTTGCGCGGTTATTTCGCCGAGCGCGGTTGGCGGAGGCAGCATCTATGAGCCGGACCGAGCTGGCGGACTTTGTGACCCGGTACGCTGCGGCGTGGAGCAGTGGGGATCCCGCCGAACTTGCGTCGTTCTACGCCGAGAGCGGATCACTCACGGTGAATGGCGGCGCTCCGTCGATCGGACGGAATGCGATCGCCGCGACGGCGCGGGACTTCATGACCGCATTTCCCGATATGGTGGTGACGCTGGACTGGCTGAGTGAGGAGCGCGGCCACCCGATCTTCCATTGGATCTGGACGGGGACGAATACCGGCCCGGGTGGGACCGGCAGGGCCGTGCGGCTCAGCGGGCATGAGGAGTGGACGCTCGGCCCCGATGGGCTCATCATGGAGTCGAAGGGGCATTTCGACGAGGCGGAGTACGAGCGGCAGCTGGGGTCGGGGCCGACCGACGCCGGCGGCCTGCCGTTTCCGACTCTGCACATGAAACGCGCAGCACAGTGAGGGCGCGCTCGCGCCTGGCCGTACTCGGCACGACAGTCTCGCTCGGCGCATGCCAAAGCGCGCCGGCGCCTCAGATCATCGACATCACCGCCGTCAACTACGCCTTCCGCGCGCCGGCGTCGGCCACGCCCGGCCCGACCCGATTCCGCCTGATGAATGGCGGCACCGTCCCCCACGAAGTCCAGTTGTTCCGCTTCCGGCGCGCCGAGGCACGACCGGATGGGGATGTTCGCGGTGCTGCCGGTCGTCCGCGGCGCGCGCCGACCCGGGGATGACTCGAAACCGCGCCGCGGCCGATCCCGTCATATGGGTTTCGACCCGCGCCCGAACACACCTGACGGAAAGGAATCCCTCATGGACAGCGTGGTGCACTTCGAGATGCCGTACGAGAATCGCGAGCGGATGGTGAAGTTCTACCAGTCGGCCTTCGACTGGCAGACGCAAGTGCTCGGCCCCGAGATGGGCAACTACGTGCTCGTCACCACCACCGAGAGCACCGAGGCCGGCCCGATCAAGCCCGGCGCGATCAACGGCGGCTTCCACGGCAAGAGCCCCGGCAGCCCGACGACGGGCCCGTCGGTGGTCATTGCGGTGGGCGACATCGCACGCTCGATGGAGAAACTCGCCGCGTCGGGCGGCAAGGTGCTGGGTGAGCCGATGGACATTCCGGGCGTCGGACGCTACGTGTCGTTCGTGGATCCGGAAGGCAACCGGGTGAGCCTGCTCCAGCCGCTGCCGCGGACGGCGCGCGGATAGCGCATACGGAACTGCGACACAGGAGAGATCATGCCGGCCAAGCACGGGAGCAAGGATGAGCTCCAGCACATTCCCGGCATCGGCCCGAGCCTGGCGCGGGATCTTCGCGCGCTGGGCATCCGGCGCATCGCCGATTTGCGCCGGCGTGATCCGGAACGGCTCTACCTGCGACTCAACCGACTGCGTGGCGCGCGCCAGGACCCGTGCGTGCTGTACGCATTCAGGTGCGCCGCGTACTACGCGCGGACTGCGCGGCCGCGGCCCGAATTGCTCAAGTGGTGGAACTGGAGGGATCGCGCGCTCGCGAAGGCGTGAGGGCATTGCTTCTCACCATCACGTACATCGGCGGCCCGACCGCGCTCCTCGAGCTCGGCGGCCTGCGGGTGCTGACCGACCCAACCTTCGACCCCGCCGGGAGCGAGTATCGCACACCCGTCTACCGGCTCCGAAAGACGCAGGGGCCGGCGCTTTCGGCCGAGGCGGTCGGGCCGGTCGATGTGGTGCTGTTGAGCCACGATCAGCACTTCGACAATCTCGACCGCGCCGGTCGCCGCCTGCTCGAAACCGCCGCTCGAGTGCTGACGACGGTGGATGGAGCCGCCCGGCTCGGTGGCAACGCCGTGGGCCTGGCGCCCTGGCAGAGCTACGAGCTGGCGACGCGCGACGGCCGCACGCTCCGCATCACGGCCACGCCGGCTCAGCACGGACCGGCCGGTGCCGATCGGGGGCCGGTGATCGGGTTCGTGCTTGCGTTCGCGGAAGATTCGGCGCGCGCCGCGTACGTTTCGGGCGACACCGTCTGGTTCGGCGGAGTGGCCGAGGTGGGCCGGCGATTCGCGCCGGGCGTCGCCGTGCTCTTCATGGGCGCGGCCCGGGTGCCTGAGGTGGGCCCTGCGCACCTCACGTTCACTGCGGAGGAAGCCGTCCGCGCGGCGCGCGCCTTGCCGGACGCCCGGATCGTGCCGCTCCACTTCGAGGGCTGGGAGCATTTCTCGGAGTCTCGCGCGGCGGTCGTGCGCGCGTTCGCCGCAGCGGGGCTTGCCGATCGCCTTTGCTGGCCAATTCCGGGGCAGGCGGTGGAACTCCCATGAACCTGAACCAGGTCACGCTCCCGGCGGCGGACGTCGCGGCCGCCGCGGCCTTCTACCAGCGCCTCGGCTTTCGTCTTATCGTGGACGCGCTGCCCCGCTACGTCCGGTTCGAGTGCCCCGACGGCGACAGCACGCTCTCGCTCGAGCACGCACCGGAGCGCGGCACGGGCCCGCGCCCGATCGTCTTCCTTGAATGCGCGCAGCTCGACGAGACCGTTGCGCGACTCATGGCCGCCGGCATCGCGTTCGATTCCCCGCCGACCGATCGCGACTGGCTCTGGCGCGAGGCAAGGCTGCACGACCCCGCCGGCAACGAGCTGTGCCTCTACTCGGCGGGCCGCAACCGGCGCTACCCGCCGTGGCGGGTGGGGTGAGCCGGTGGGCCATCAACGTCCGGCGTGGCGCCGCTCCAGCCATGCACTGATCTCGGTGGCCTCGCTGTCGTAACGCGCCTGGACGCCCGCCTCGAGTCGCGCGAAGGCCGGCGGAAGATGCTCGCCGTGGACCGGCAACGCGGAGAGATCTTCACCGGCAAGCGCGCGCTCGCCGAGCGCGGCCGTATGCGCCACGACATCGTCGAAGAGCGCCCTGCCCAGCGCGGGGGAGGCCTCGGCGGGCGCGCCCCAGTATCCGTTCCAGTCGGGGCGCTCCGACGTGCGCGCAAAGCATCGGGACCTCGGAATCGAAGGGCAGGGTAGTATGCTTCACCGGCGTGCGCACGCAAAATACCGATGAGGGCCTGCTTATGCCGAACGGAAAGATCTGTTACCTCGAAATTCCGACCGACGACGTGGAGCGCTCCGCGCGCTTCTACACCGACGTGTTCCGCTGGACGACTCGGGTTCGCGGCGACGGGCAGCACGCCTTCGACGACACGACCGGCGCGGTGAGCGGCGCGTGGGTGCTCGGGCGGCCGCCGCAACGCGAGCCCGGTATGCTTGCGTACATCATGGTCGACAGCATCGAGCGCACGCTGGCGGCAGTCACGAAGGGAGGGGGTCGCGTGATGACGCCGCTGACGGCGCTTCACGCGGCCGGGGAGGCATTCGCCACGATCGCCGATCCGGCGGGCAACGTGGTCGGGCTCTATCAGGAGCCAGGGCAGCAACGGGGGTAGAGGCGGTAGGGCGGCAAAGGGCGGGAAGGGCGGCAATAGAAAGGCGGCCATCCGGATGTACGGACTGATTGGAAAGATGGCCGCGGTGCATGCGGCCATCGCCAAGGGGCGGCCGCTCATCGCCGGCTTAAGCTCCCGCGTCGAGACCGCGCTGCTCGGCGGGCTCGGTCTACCGGCCGATGGCCGCTAACGCCGCGGACTACCTGCGCCGTCAATTCGACACGGCGTGGAAGCTCGCCTCGTTTCACCTCGACGGACTCACCACTCAAGAGTGCCTCTGGCGCCCCGCCGCACGCGGCTTGCATGTCCGTCAGACGTCCGACGGAAGCTGGCGCGCGGATTGGCCCGAGCGTGAGGGATACGACATCGGTCCGCCGAGTATTGCGTGGGTCACGTGGCACATGGGGTTCTGGTGGTCGATGGTGCTCGACCACTCGTTTGGCGAAGGGACGCTCGCGCGCGAAGACGTGCCGTGGCCCGGCACGGGCGAAGGCGTGCGCGGGAAGCTCGGCGGCCTCAAGGAGCGGTGGCGCGTGGTGCTCGACCGGATCACGGCTGAGGATCTGCAATCCACGCGGCGAACGCGCTGGCCCTTTCAGGACCGCCCGTTCGGCGACGTCGTCGCATGGGTCAACGTCGAGCTCACCAAGAATGCGGCGGAGCTAGGGTACGCGCGGTTTCTGTACGCTGCGTCGGCGCAGCCCGCCGGCTGACCGGCCCACCTCCTGGAGGCGTTTGCGATGCGGCGAATCATGATCTCGTTCATCACGATCCTGTTGGCCGCCGGCGGCGCACCGTCGCTGGCGGCACAGGTCGCCCCGGCCGTGCCGGCGGAGGCCGGGGCCGCGGCTCAGGCCATGGTCGACCGGTTCGTGGACTCCTGGAACCGGGCCGACGGCGCCGCGTACGGCAAGAACTACTGGCCCGAGGCGGAGTTGGTCGATCCGATCGGGATCATCAGCCGAGGCCGGGAGGCGATCGTGCAGGAGCACGTGGACCTCTGGGCCGGGCCGTTCAAGGGCAGCCACATAGAAGGAAAGGTG
>DASUJH010000041.1 GCA_036279355.1 Gemmatimonadales bacterium | reverse complement strand
ATCGCGCTCTGGTTGATCGTCGGCATCGCGTACGCGGGCGGCCGCTGGAGCCGGGTGGAAGGGCGCATGGACTTCATTCGCTTCTCGGGCGAGCTGTTCATCTACTACGTGCTGATCGCCCTCGGCGGCGGCGTCTTCACGGGCTTCATAGGGTTGCTCTTCCAGGCCATCGGGATCAACCCCCAGCACTTCTTCCAAGCGTGGCTGCTGCCATGCGGCGCGGTGGGGGCGGTGCTGGTCGCCTCCTGGCTGGTGGAGGCGAAGCAGAGCGTGATCGAGAACATGGCGCCGGTGTTGACGCGCCTCTTCACGCCGCTCTTCGCCGCGCTGCTGGTGGTGTTTCTGGTGACGCTGGCGTGGACCGGGCGCGGCCTGGACATCCAGCGCAACGTGCTCATCGCCTTCGACCTGCTGCTGGTGGTGGTGCTGGGGCTGCTGCTCTACTCGGCGTCCGCCCGCGACCCGCAGTCGCCCCCCGGTGTGTTCGACCTGCTCCAGGTCGTACTGCTGATCAGTGCGCTGCTGGCCGACGCGGTGGCGCTGTGGGCGATAGCCGCGCGCATCTCCGAGTTCGGCTTCACGCCGAACCGCGTGGCCGCGCTGGGCGAGAACGTGATTCTTCTGGTCAATCTGGTGTGGTCCGCCGTGCTCTACATCCGCTTTCTGCGGGGGCGCGGAGCATTCACGCGCCTGGAGCGGTGGCAGACGAACTACCTGCCGGTCTATGCCGTGTGGGCGGCGCTCGTGGTGATCGTCTTTCCGCCGCTGTTCGGGTACATCTAGATGCGCCGCTTCGCAGTCGCCGAGGCGCGATTCCGCAGGGAGGTCACGCAGTAGCGGCATCGCGGTCTGTCCCGTGGTGGAGGTTTGCCGCGACCTCCGCTGCCGACCGCTCGACCCCTATTGTGCGCTGCATGTCCAGCTACCCGCCACTAATTTGCGCTCAGTAACTTCATAGCGTAAAGTACTTTGCATTGAAGATGTCTACCGAGGAGAATGCAGCATGTACGACGTGACGATCATCGGCGCGGGACTGGCCGGACTGCAGCTCGCGCGACTGCTCGCCCGCGGCGGCGCATCGGTTCTTCTCGTCGACGCGCGGCGGAGCGTGGCAGACTGCGTGCGGACGACTGGCATCTTCGTCCGCCGCACGTTCGAGGACTTTCCAGTGCTCCATCCTTTCCTCGGGCCGGCCATCAGCACGATCGGACTGCATTCGCCCGGCGACCGGGTGATGGAGCTCGAATGCGAGCATGACGAATTTCGGGTGGGCCGCATGCACGAGCTCTACCGCGCCATGCTGCGGCAGGTGAAGCGGGCCGGGGCAGAGTGGCGGCCCGCGACGACCTATCGCTCGATGCAGCTCGACGCGGATGGCGCCCGTCTCACCTTCCGCGACGGCACCGGCATCCGGTCGCGCTTTGTGGTCGGTGCCGATGGCGCGCGCTCGCGCATCGCGCGCGACCTCGGTCTCGATCGCAACACGCAGTGGATTGCCGCCGTGGAGCACGTGCATCCTTCCGCTTCTCCTTCCCGGCCGCGGTTCGATTGCTGGATCGATCCGGCCATCGCGCCCGGATATCTGGCCTGGGCGGTCGACGATGGAAAGGAGATGCATGTCGGGGTGGGCGGAGACGACCGTCGCTTTCACCCCGCGAGCGCCCTTCGCACCTTCGAACAGCGGCTGCGACGCGACCGAACGCTTCGTGACGCGACACTGCTCGAGCGGCGCGGCGGCCTCATCCCCGTCAACGGAATCCTGCGCCGCATTGCATGCGGGCACGGGCTGCTGGTGGGAGACGCGGCCGGGGCGGTCTCCCCGCTCACAGCGGGAGGGCTCGATGCCTGCATGCGGCTCTCGTCGCATGCCGCCGCCGTTCTGCTCAACGCGTTGCACGAGCCGGCCGCCATCCGTGCCTACTCCGGCGCCGCGTACCGGAGTCGATTCGCGTCGCGTCTGGGCATGCGCAGGATGTTCGACGTCGCCACTCGCTGGCCCTCCGCGATCGAGCTGGGCTTCGTCATGGCCCGAACCAGCATCGCACAGGCCATGGTCCAGCACGTGTTCTTCGGGCGAGGTTCGTTTCCGGACGCGGATGCCGCGCCGCCAGCAACCGGTGCATTGCGATTTCGCCGAGGCCGCCCGGCGCGTCCTCGGCGACACACGCGCGTTCTTGGTAGAGAGTGATACGACCCGAGTCCCTGGCTACCACAAGAACGGTGCGCGTCGAGAGTGCGGTCGCCATGGCTCGGGGTGGGCAGCCTGGCGTCTCCGGCACATCATCCCCATCATTGCGCTCCATGAGCCCGCCGCCTGGCGATTCGCCGGCGTTCGGCGGGCAACCAGATGAGACGCAAACGCAGGGATCGAGAATGCCGACATTGATTACCGAGCCGACGACGCTCCAGGCGGCCGGCACCAGGCCGAAGCAGATCGAGGAGTACGTGGGGCGCGTGAACTCGGGCCACAGCAGCGTGAGCGTGGCGCGCATGGTGTCGCCTGAAGGGTGGCGCGAGCCCGGACAGCGACCGCAATTCGAGGAAGTCACGGTGGTGCTGCGCGGGATGGTACGCGTGGAATATGAGGGCGGCGCGCTGGACGTACGCGCGGGGCAGGGGGTGGTCGCGCGCCCCGGCGAATGGGTTCGGTACAGCACACCGGAGCCCGGCGGGGCGGAGTACGTTGCGGTGTGCACGCCCGCGTTCTCGCCCGACACCGTTCACCGCGATCCGGAGTAGGGGTGGTGGGCAGCGCGGTGCGGGGAAGGTGCGCGTTCCGCGCGGAAGCGCCCGCGTATGAACCCGGCCTGCGCTCGTAGTTTGACAGTAAGCCCATGTCAGCCGGAGGCACACCCCGTGAACATCGAGATCGCGAGCTTTGAACCGGCGCACGCCGCCCCCTTCGCCCAGCTCAATCGCGAGTGGCTCGAAGCGTACGGCCTCATGGAGCCATCGAACGAAGAGCAGCTTGCCGATCCGCAGCGCTACTTCCTCGATCGCGGCGGCCAGATCTTCGTCGCGCTGCACGAGGGCGAGGTCATCGGGACCTGTGCGATCGTCCCGCATGGCGTCGGCGAATTCGAGCTGGCCAAGCTCACGGTGTCGCCGGCGTTCCGGGGGCAGGGGATTGCTCGCCGGCTGGTCGCGCACTGCCTGACGTACGCGCGGGAGCACGCGGCCCGCCGAGTGGTCCTGGTGTCGAACGCGCGACTCCAGGCGGCCCTTCATCTCTATGAGTCGTTCGGTTTCACGTACCGCGCGATTCCAGGCGCGCGCGAGTACGAGCACCAGGATGTGTACATGGAGTTGACGCTGGACATCGCGGATCCAGCGGCCTGACGCACGGTGGAGTGTGGGGTTGTTCTGATGTTGCGAGCCGGCGCCCGATTCCGGTAATTTCGCCGTGAGGCTGTCCCCCTACCTCCTCCCGCGCGCGCTCTCATCGCATGATCCAGCTCCGGCTGTTCGGCGAACTCTCCATCCGCAGGGATGCGCAGATGCCCGCGTGCGCCAGCCCGCGATCGCGCCGTCGTGCGGAGTATGCTCTGGAACGACGGCCACATCGTCACCGGCGTATCGTCGCTGTCCGCCTTGCCCTCGGGCTCCTCGGCGCCGCGGCGCTCGCGTCATTCCCCCTCTCACCGCTCCTCGCGCAGAACCGCGTCGTGCGCCACTTCGCCGGCGAAGACGGGCTCCCGGCTCCGGTGCTCGCGCTCGCGCAGGACAGCACCGGCTTCATCTGGATCGGCACGCGCGCGGGGCTGTTCCGCTACGACGGCGCCGAGTTCAGGCGCTGGGCGCCGGTACAGATTCCCACCGAGGTCGGCTCGCTCACCGTCTCGCCGGATGGCCGCGTCGTGGCCGTGGACGAGGCTGGCCGCATCCTGGAGATCACCGCCACCGGCGCACGCGTGATTCCGGGACGCGCGCACCGATCGCCCGAGTGGATCGACGTGGCGGCCTTCGACCGCGAGGGGCACCTCTGGGTGATGGGGGACAGCACGATCGCGTGGCGAGATCGTGATGGCGCCTGGCACACCGTCGCATCGGCGGCGCTGGATGACGGTCAGGCGCAGCACATCCTCGGCGCGCACGATCGCGATGGCGTTCTCGTGGCGGCGGGCCCGATCCTCTGGTGGGTGACGGCCGGTGCCGCGCCGCAACGGCTGCTCACGGCGCCGCACGCGATCGTGGATGCCGAGACGGATGGCAAGGACGCCGTCGTCGCGCTCGTCGGCAATGGCAGCTTGCTGCGCGCCGACTCGGCGGGCGTCCATGAGATGCGGGACGAAGGAGTGCCGCACGCGCGCGCCATCTCACTCGCGCACCGCGGCACGACGTTCTGGATCGCCTCCGATCGCTATCTGACGGCCATCGTCCCCGATGGCGCACCGGAGGTGCTCGGGCCCCGCGACGGGACCACCGGCGGCGGCCCGTTGCTCGTGGACCGCGAGGGGAGCCTCTGGCTCGGCGGCTTCACGGCGCTCTCGCAGTACCCCGAGCCCGATACGCGTGTGTGGAGTGACCGCGATGGGCTGCCGTCCGCGAACACGCGCTTCCTGGCGCGTTCGGGCGACGTGGTGTGGGTGACCACCTGGCAGGGCACGGGCTATCTCGAGCGGCGCGGCGGGCAGTGGTCCGCGCACGCCGCCCGGCCCTCGTTGGCTCACGGAGCGTTCTGCGACGCGGGCAGCGATGCGCTCTGGCTGGGCTCGCGCTCCGGCTTCGTGCGCCTCACCGGGAGCCACATGACGCCGCTCCTTCCCGGCAAGCCCGCCGACATCGCCGGCTGCGTGCGCGCCTCCGATGGCGGAATGTGGATCGCATCTTCACGCGGACTGCTGCACGCCACAGCCGCCGGCACCCGCGTCACCGATGTCCCGCTTCCGGTGACGTCATCCGACAAGTGGGTGACCGTCGTACTGCGCGACCGCGAGGGGAAACTCTGGGCCGCGAACGGCGAGCACCTCTGCGCGGCGACCGAAGCACGCGCCGTCGCGATGCACCCCGACTGGTCGTGTCAGGCGCTCCCCGCCGGCACCGCGGCTCTCACAGGATTGCTCGAGATGCCGAGCGGCACGCTCTGGGCGTCGTCCAACGAAGCCGGCCTCCTCTGCTACCGCGCGGGTCGCTGGCTCCGCGCGCCCAGCGACTCGGGGCTCCCCACGCGCTCGGTGCTCGCATTGGTGCCGGCGCGTACGCGCGGCGTCTGGCTCGTGGGCGAGGACATCGTGCAGCGCGTGGCCGAGCGTTCCGACGGATGCAGTTGGAACGTGCTCGAGCGGCTCGGCTACTGGGAGGGACTGCCGGAGATCGGCGGCGGTGATCTGCTCGAGGACGAGGACGGCACGATCTGGATCGCCTCCGCGAGCGGCGTGGTACGCGTGCCCGCGCACGTGCGGAACGCAGTACCCGCGCCTCCGCGCGTGGCCGTCGTTGACGCACGCGTGGACGGCCAGCCGGTGACGCTCGACGGCGGCGCGCTCGTGCTGCCGCACCAGCGCAATCGGCTGGAACTGCACTTCGCCGCGCTCACCTTCCGCGATCCGTCGCGAGTGCGCTACCAGGTCCGCCTCTCGGAACGCGATCAGTGGGTCGACACGCACGGCCGCCCGACGTTCTACTGGGTGGACCTCCAGGCCGGCCGCTACCACGCCGAGGTGCGCGCTTCGCTCGACGGGAAGAGATGGACGAGCGCCCCCGCCGTGCTCGCGTTCCGCGTGCTGCCGCCATGGTACCGCACGCCATGGGCGCTGTCGCTGTTCGCCGTCCTCGCGCTCGCGCTCATCTTTGCGCTGTACCGCGCGCGGCTCGCCTACCTGCTCGGCCTCGAGCGCCAGCGCACGCGCATCGCGATGGACCTGCATGACGAGATGGGCTCCGGGCTGGCGAGCATCGGCATCCTCGCCTCGGTGCTCGCCACCGATGGGCGCGATGCCGCCGCGCGTACCGGCGTGGCGCGCCAGATGGCCGACACCGCGGAGGAGCTGGGAAGCGCGCTCTCGGACATCGTGTGGTCGCTCGACCCGCGCAGCGCCACGCTCGAGGAGCTGGCGGCGCACCTGGCCGAGCGCGGCAGCCGCCTCACAGCGGACGACATGGACTTCGACACGGACTTTCCGGCCGTGTGGCCCGTGCAGCCCCTGCCGCTGGCGCTCCGCCGCAACCTGCTGCTCATCGGACTCGAGGCGCTGCACAACGCCGCGCGTCACGCCGCGGCGTCGCGCGTGGTGCTCGCCCTGCGCGGCACCGGTGAGCGATGGGCGTTGACCGTGCGCGACGATGGCATGGGACTCGCCGCCGCCGATGCGGGCACGCGCGGCAGTGGGCGCGGCCAGCGCGCCATGCGCCAGCGCGCCGCGGAGATTGGCGGCCGCATCGCGTGGGAGCCCACGCCCGGCGGCGGCACCACGGTGCGTCTCGAGTTCACGCTTCCGTCGCCACGCGCGCACCTGCTTGCGCGGTTGGATGAGCGCTTCCGTCGCTCCGTCGTGCGGCGCGGATCGCATGATCATGCAGGTGCGCGCGCCGACGACGGCGCCCATTGTTGACGCACCCGGCGTCTCGGTATTCGCCTTTCTCCACTCTTCTTTCTCCGCTCGCTTTTCGCCTCTCGCGTCCCGTGCCGATCCGCATCGCGACCATTGAAGACGACGCGCAATACCGATCGAGCCTCGAATTGCTCTTCCGCCACGCGAGCGAGTTCCAGGTGGTGGACAGCTTCGGCTCCTGCACGGTCGCGCTCGAGCGGCTCGATGCCGCGCTGCGCACCGGCGAGGCGCCGTGGGACCTCGTTCTCATGGACGTCGATCTTCCCGGGATGGACGGCATCAGGGGCACGCGCCGGATCAAGGCACTCTCGCCGGGCATGGCGGTGGTGGTCGTGACGGTGTTCGAGGAGCGTACGACGATCCTCGAGGCCATCTGCGCCGGCGCCGACGGCTACCTCCTCAAGCGGACGCCGGCCGACGAGCTGGTCGCACAGCTTCTGTCAATCGTGGGCGGCGGCTCGCCGCTCTCGGCGGACGTCGCGCGCACGGTGCTCGAGCTCGTCCGTCACCTGGGGCCGAGCACGGGCGATGGACGGGGGGCGGCAGCGCGCGTGGATCTCACCGAGCGCGAGCGCGACGTGCTGCACTGCCTGGTGCGCGGGATGTCGTACAAGCGCGCCGCGCGCGAGCTCGGCATCAGCCTCGACACGGTGCGGAGCCACATACGGAGCGTGTACACCAAGCTGCAGGTGCACAGCGTGGCGGAAGCGGTGAGCCGGGCGCTGCGCGAAGGGATCGTGTGAGGGCTCAGGGGGCGGCCGGGCGCCCCGCTACGTGATGGGCGCCCCGCTACGTGAGCCGGAGATGGCGCAGGGCCGACCCCGCATGATTGTGCGATAGCCGGCGCGCCGTGGCGGGCCGATCTTGGCGGGTGTACACCACGATCCACTCTCGACCTCCCACCCAGAGAGCGCCCTCCATGGTTCGTTCCCGGCGCAGGGCGGGCATGCTCGTTCTCTCGCGCATGGTCGCGCGTCCCGCCGCCCTCCGCGGAGGGTGGCGCACGCCCAGGGAGCCACGATGAGACGCCTCCTCCTGGCCGTATCCGTCGCCCTGCTGGGCCTGGTCCTTCCCCTCCCCGGCTGCATCGCCGCGAAGGACGCGGGATGGCTGCTGGTCCTCTGCGCCGCACCGGTCGCGGCCCAGCAGCCCGGACCCGACGACGACCTGCAGGCGGCGATCCGGCGAATGGCGACGATCCGACCCCGGTTTCCCGACGGGTTCGGTTCGACGCCGCCCGCCGTGCACCCTGCGATCGTGCGGCCGGGCCTCTTCTCCGTGTATCCCCCGATCCGTGAGGCGGTTGCCCCCTCGGCGGACCGCCTGGCAGGCACCACCGCGGAGGGCGACCTCTACGTCCGGGCTACAGGGAGCCAGGACAGGCGAATCATCGCGCGGGCCGAGGCGCCGTGGCGCTGGGACGTCGAGGGCGCGGCCTGGTCGCCCGACGGGCGACGCATCGCCGTCAAGCGCATCGACGACCACGCTGTGCCGCGCATCCCCATCGTCGACTGGGCCGGAGACCACGAGGCGGTCAGGAGCGTCCCGTATAGCCGGGTCGGCGAGCCGCTGCCGAAGGAGCAGGTGATGATCGTCGATGTGGCGAGCGGCCACGCGACGCCCGTAGCGCACGGCTTCGACGATCCCTACGTGCACGTGCTCGGCTGGAGCGCCGACGGCCGCTCGCTCCGCCTCCTCCGCGCGGACCGGCTGCTCAAGCACGTCGATCTGCTGAGCGCCGATGCCGCGACCGGCGCCGTCCGGCGGATCCTCCGCGACAGCTCTCGCACGTTCGTCGTCGGGCTCCCGCTCCTCGACGGCTTCGACCACGAGCTGAAGCCGCTGCATCTCGCCTGGTTTCTGGACAGCCGTGGCGAGTTCCTCTGGACCAGCGAGCGCAGCGGCTTCCAGCACATCTACCTGTACCGCGCCGGCGGACGGCTTGTCCGTCCGCTCACGACCACGCTGCCGGGGCTCGTGCACCGGATCGAGGGAGTCGACGAGCGGCGCGGCTGGGTCTACTTCACGGCGAGCACCGACACTCTGCACCCCTACCGGCAGCAGCTCTACCGGGTGTCGCTGGAGGGCGGGAAGCCCCGGGAGCTGACGCAGGCCGGTGTGCTCGGGGGGGTCGAGTTCTCGCCCTCGATGGACAGCATCGCCGTGCTCCGGCTGGGACTTCCGGATCTGTACCAGGTTGATGTGATGAACGCGAACGGCGCAAATGCACAGACCTTCTGGAAGGCGGATCTCGGGTTCCTGAAGAGGATCGACTTCGCGCCGGAGGTCGTGTGGAGCCTCGCCGCCGACGGGAGGACGCGCCTGCGCAGCATGCTCGTCAAGCCCGCGCGATTCGACTCGAGTCGGCGCCATCCCGTGATCGAAATCATCCGCGGCACTCCGGACGAGAGGGTCGTCCCTGAGTACCTCACTCCAGCGCTGGTGCACCGGCAGGCGCTCGCGGACCAGGGGTTCGTCGTTGTGGTGACCGATGGCCGCGGCACGCCGGGGCGCGGCAAGGCGTTCGAGGACTTCGCCTACGGGCGCATCGGGCAGGTGGAGATCGCTGATCACGCGGCGGTGCTGCGCGAGCTCGCGCGCGACCGCCCGTACATGGACCTGTCGCGTGTGGGGCTGCTCGGGGTGAGCTGGGGAGGCTACTTCGCGCTGCGGGCGCTGCTCATCGAGCCGCAGCTGTACAAGGCCGCGTACCTCGCCGCTGCGGCGGTCGATCTCCCGCGCTTCCGGGTCGCCATCGAGCCGTACATGGGCTGCCTGCCGGCCGACTGCCCCGCCGCGTACGGAGAGGGAAAGAATACGCCCCTCATCCCGAAGCTCCAGGGGCACCTGTCGATCAATCAGGGCACGGCCGACCGCGACGTGCCGTTCGCCGCCGCGATGAACCTCGTACACACGCTCGAGGCGGCCGGCAAGGATTTCGAGCTGACCGTCTACCCGGGCGGCACCCATCAGATCGGGGCCTGGCCCGGGATCGACGAGCGGACCAACGCCTTCTTCCGGTGGGAGCTGCAGGAGGGGGATGCCGCTCCGGAAGGGAGTGACGAGTGACGACCAACGGACCGAAGACTCCGGATCGATTCCTCATTCACACGCTCCCGCGCCGGACCGCCCGACGATGCGCCTCCTCACCCGCGAAGGCCGTGATGCCGAGTAGCCAGCCTCGTCCGTGGATCGTCGCGGCGGATACCGCGCCCGGCGAGACGGCGATCGAGTGGGTGGCGGATCACCTGCGGCCGTCCTCGGCCGCGGCCGAGGGTGGCGCACGCCCAGGGAGCCCACGATGAGACGCCTCCTTCTGGCCGCATCCGTGGCCCTGCTGGGCTTGGTCCTTTCCGTCGCCGGCTGCATCGCCGCGAAGGACGCCGGGGGCGGCACCGCCGCCACCACGGCCGCCATTTCTACGGCCGACCTTCAGCAGCGCCTCCGCCTCATCGCCGACGACTCGATGATGGGGCGCGAGAGCGGCGGCAAGGGCGACGACGAGGCGGCCGCCTACGTCGCCTCCGAGTTCCGACGCCTGGGGCTCGAGCCCGCGGGCAAGAACGGCACGTACTTCCAGACCGTGCCGCTCTGGCGTCTGACTCCCGACTCCACCTCGGTGCTCGTCGTCGGCGCGGACACGCTCCGGCTCGGGCGGGACTTTGCGACGTACGGCAGCTTCCCGCAGCAGACACTCGCCAACACCCGAGCGGTGCTGGGCGGCTCCGGCATGGACAGCGCGCACTGGATCGGTCGACGGGAGGCGGCCGGCCGCATCGTGGTGCTCGATCTGCCGGCGGGGCTACCCCGGAGCGACCCTCAGCCTCTCGTGCAACGCTGGCGAGATGCAACGGTAGTCGCGATCACCGGGCTGGAGAAATTTCCACCGGCTCTTGTCGCGCAATTCCTGCGCGGCGGGATGTTGATTCCGGACTCGAGTCTCGACCCGCATGCCCTGCGTCTGCTGATCATCACTCGACGGGCGGCGGGCATCCTGCTGGGCGGCTCACCCGGCGAGCTGACGCCGGGAACACCCGGCCGCGCGGTGAGCGGCCGCTTCGGCTTCCGCGTCACGCCCGTCGCCTACCCGGCGCGCAACGTGATCGGCATCCTGCGCGGGAGCGATCCCGCGCTGCGCGGCGAGTACGTGGCGCTCAGCGCCCACCACGACCACGTGGGTTTCGATCACTCGCCCGTGGATCACGACTCCCTCCGGGCCTACGACCGCGTGGTCCGCCCCCAGGGCGCCGACTCCCCGCCGCGGCAACCGACGGCCGAGGAGTCGGCGCGCGTCCACGCCATTCTGGACAGCCTGCGGGCCCTGCGTCCCCCGAGGGCGGACTCCATCCGCAATGGCGCCGACGACGACGGCTCGGGCACCGTCTCACTCCTCGAGATCGCCGAAGCGATGGCGCGCGGCCCCGTCCGCCCGCGGCGCTCCATCCTGTTCATCAGCCACACTGGCGAGGAGGCCGGGCTGCTCGGCTCGGCCTGGTTCACCGACCACCCCACCGTGCCGCTCGACTCGATCGTGGGCGAGATCGACCAGGATGGGGTCGGACGCGGCGAGCGCACGGATCGGCCGATCCACGGCACGGGCGCGGGGGGTCCCACGTACCTCGAGGAGATGGGAGCCACGCGCCTTTCGAAGGCGTTCGGCGCTACGCTCGATTCGGTGAACGGGCGCCAGCCGGTCCCCTTCGTCTTCTACCGCGGCTACGACCAGCCTGGCGATCCGTACAATTACTTCTGCCGCAACGACGCCTACAACTACGCGCGCTACGGCATTCCCACGGTCAGCCTCTCGCGCGGCGAGCACCTGGACTACCACGAGGTGACCGACGAGGAGCAGTATATCGACTACCCGGACCTCGCGCGGGTGACGACGCTGGTCCGCGACGTCGCGATGGTGCTGGCAAATGCGCCGGCGCGGCCGAAGCTCGACCACCCGAAGCCGAAGGATCCCCATGCGCCATGCCGGCAGTAGGCAGTGGAGCGAACGGTGAGATTCATTCGATTCGTAGCGCTCGCCGCCCTGCTGGCACTGTCCCCTTCTCCGACCGTACGCCCGACCTGGTTCCCCTGGCCCGGCGGCTCGGGGTGGTCGTGACCCAGAACCCGCTCCACCTGGCCGACCGCTCGGTGGCCGTGCGGCGGGGGACACGGCGGCGCGCCATGTTCCAGCCGCTTGCGGACCTGCTCGGCGAGCTGTCCGGGATCCGGAGCGTGCTGCCCGTGCTCGGCGGCCGCATCGTCCACGATGCCGGCGTGCTCACCGCAGTGACTGCCGATCGGGCCCACGGCCATCGACATGCGTAACCCCCATCGGCGACCGGAAAATGCCATGCCCACCTTCGCCCACCTCGTGTTCGTCCCCGCGAGCGCGCCGTCTGCGTCCAAGCCGCGCGGCGTGCGTCTCCGGTCGTGCGCCGGCTCCACCTTCGTCGCCTTCCTCATGGCCGCGGGGCCGTCGCTCGCGCCGAGGACCGCCGTGGCCCAAACGAGTGAGGCGCTGTCCTCTGCGGATCACGCATGGCCGCCCCGGCCCATGCGGCTGGCCCGCGAGCTCTCCGCTGCGGCCCCATCCGTCCACTGGGCTCCGGATGGACGGCTCACCTACTCGGCGCTCCAGGACGGGGGCGGCGAGGCGAGCCGTTGGCGGGCACTGGACCCCCGAACGGGTCAGGAGAGTGCGTACACGCCGCCGGAAAGACCGGCGGGGTCCCGCCCGCGCCTCGTCCACCCCGGCCTGTTCGTCTACCGGCCGCCGGTGTTCGAGGCGGTGTCGCGCGATGGCCGCTGGTTCGCCGGGACGCACGACGGAAACGTCTGGGTCCGCTCGGCCGGCAACGACAGCTCGCAGGTTACCTCGGACGGCGTACCGGGCGACGGCTACGATGTGGATGGCGCGAAGTGGTCGCCGGACGGCCGGCTGCTGGCCGTCAAGAAGCTCGACTCCCGTGGGGTGCCGACCGTGCCGCTCGTCGACTGGGGCGCGCCGGGACAGTCCGTCGTCCGCCAGCTCTACAGCCGCGCCGGGCAGAAGCTGGTGGGCGCCGCGCTCTACGTCGTGGATCGAGAGGGCGGCCATGCCCTGAAGATCGACCTCGGCCCGGGCGACGATCCGTACCTGAACATCGTCGGCTGGAGCCCGGACGGCGCGGCGGTCTACTTCGTCCGGACGAGCCGCCTCATGAAGCGGCAGAGGCTCATGGCCGCCGACCCCCGCACGGGCCGCTCCCGCACGGTGCTGGAGGAGACCTCCCGTACCTACGTCGGCGGTGTGCCGTTCCTCCGGGGAAACGACGTCATCGTGGACGCCCTTCGTCCGTACTGGCTCATCTCCGACGGCCGGCGGTTCATCTGGTCCTCGTCTCGCGACGGCTTCAACCGGCTCTACCTGTATCGCATCGACGGGACTCTTCTTCGCGTGCTGACGCCGCCGGAATCGGAGGTGGCCGGCGTGCGGGCGGTGGACGAGGCGCGCGGCTGGGTCTACTACACCGCGCACGTGGACAGCGCGCGGCCGTACGACGTCTCGCTCCTCCGGGTGCGGCTCTCTGGCGGCCGGCCCGAGCGGCTCGTGACTGGACCGACGTTCCCCCGGATCGGGGGGATCGAGTTCAGCCCCTCCTACGATTTCTTCTCGGTTCGACGCGGCGGCATCGATCGGCCGCCCACGGTCGAGCTGCGCCGCGCGAACGGCGCACTGGTCCGGACGCTGTGGTCCGGCAGCGGGCTGCTCCGCCGGGCCGGCTGGAAACCCCCGCAGCGGGTGACGGCGATGGCGGCCGACGGGAAGACCCGGCTCCACGGGCTCCTGTTCACGTCGCGGGACTTCGATGCCCACCGGAAGTACCCGGTGCTCGACGTGGTCTACCCGTTCGGGGAGGCCGTGCCGCGCACAGTCTCCGCCGGCGCGTCCGACCAGGCCCTCGCCGACCTTGGCTTCGTGGTCATGGCCGTGGACGGGCGCGGCACCGACGGCAGGGGAAGAGCGTTCGCCGACGCCTTCTATGGCGAGTTCGGCCAGCACGAGGTGGCCGACCAGGTCGCCGCGCTCCGCCAGCTCGCGGCGGACCGGCCGTACATGGACACGGACCGCGTAGGCGTGATGGGCGAGTCCTGGGGCGGCTACGAGACGCTCCGGGCGCTCCTCCTCGAGCCGGACCTGTTCCGGGTGGGGGTGGCGAGCGCGCCGGCCGCCGACCCGCGGCGCTTTCGCGTCTCAATTGAGTTCCTGATGGGCTGTCTGCCGGAGGACTGCCCGGAGGCCTACGACCGCGGTGCGAGCACCCCGCTCCTGGGCCGCCTGCAGGGGAAGCTCATGCTCCTGCATGGCACCGCCGACGAGGACGTTCCGTTCGGCGAGACCATGGATCTCGTCTCCAAGCTCCGAAAGGCCGGCAAGTCCTACCAGCTCGTGGTCTTCCCGGGCGAGGGGCACGACGTCAGCTGGCGACCCGAGCGGCCGTACTGGTGGCAGCGCGTGACCGCGTTCCTGAAGCAGACTCTCGGCGGACCTGAGCCGCTGGACGCACGGAAGGCCGGTCCTCGAGCACCGTGATTCCGACGCCGGAGCCCGCCGGGCCCGTGAGCGCGCCGGTCGGGCGAGCACAGGATGCCGCCAGCCGTCGCCGCGCGCTGGTGAGGGCCGGCGCGCTTGCTCGGGCCATCGATCCCCATGCATCGTGCGGGCAATGACGAGCGAGGGCTCACGATGAGATGCATCTCTCTGGTCGCCGCATGCGCGCTTCTCCTCGCGGCCGGCCCCCCAGGAGGGCAAGCGCGCATGCCGGATGCGCGGAGCCCCGCGCCCCCGCGCGCCGAGCCCAACGACCAGCGCACCCCCGCCGGCCACCTCGTTGGCGGCCAGCTGCGCGTCGATCTCGAAGTGGTGCAGGCCGCCTGGTACCCGCGCGGCGCCGACGGCCCGCGCATCCTCACGCCCGCCTTCGCCGAGGTGGGGCGCGCGCCGCAGGTGCCCGGGCCGTTCCTGCGCGCGAGTGCCGGTACACCGATCCACGTCACGCTCCACAACACGCTCGACCGCCCGATCGCCGTGCGCGGGCTGCTCGATCGCGCGACGATGGCCCCGGTGCGCAGGCCGCCCGCGCTCGCGCTCGCCGTCCTGCCCGCCTTCGCCTTCGCCGAACCGCTCGTCATCGCACCGGGCGAGACGGGCGAGGCGACGTTCACGCCCACGGAAGCGGTGTCGTCGTTCTACTACGCCACCACGCTTCCGCCGGGCGCACCTCCGTCCGCCGTCGCCGCGTCGGCCGTGCCGCGGCTGCGGGAGGGCGCGCTCATGGGCGCGCTCGTCGTCGATCCCCGCGGCTCTCCACGGCCGAAGGGAGAGCGGGTGCTCATGATCACGCGCTGGAATGCGCCGGGCGAGAACGACACCTGGAAGATGATGGTGAACGGCGAGTCATGGCCGTTCACGGAGCACCTGCAGTACACCGTCGGCGACACCGTGCACTGGCGCGTGATCAACGCGAGCGACATCGACCACCCGATGCACCTGCACGGCTTCTACTTCACCGTGAACACACTCGGCGACACGCAGCACGACACACTGTTCACCGTCGATCCGCCGCAGGTCGTCACGCAGATGATGCAGGAGTACTCGGCGATGCGGGTGTCGTGGGTGGCGAGCCGCCCCGGCGACTGGCTCTTCCACTGCCACCTCATCCAGCACATCGGCGAGTCGCAGCACCTGGTGGGAGAGCGCGCCGCGCACGCGGGAGCGCATGCGCATGCGGCGGGGTCCGATGAGGATCCGATGGCCGGCCTCGTCGTGGGGATCACGATTCACCCCGCGCCCGGCACCCGCGTGGCCGACAAGCCGCCGGTGCGCACAATCGAGCTGTGGACCGGCCGCCGGCCGAACGTCTACGGCAGCGCGCCCGAGCTGGGGTTCGTCATTCAGCAGGGAGCAACGCCGCCGCCGCTGGACTCGACGCGCGTCCCCGGCACGCCGCTCATCCTCACGCGCGGCCAGCCGACGGCGATCGTCATCCACAACCGGCTGCGCTTCCCGTTCTCCGTGCACTGGCACGGCCTCGAGATCCGTAGTCTCTACGACGGCGTGCCCGGCTGGAGCGGCATGCCGGGGGCGACGATGCCGCCCATCGCGCCGGGTGACTCGGTACGCGTGATCCTCACGCAGCCCCGCGCGGGGACGTTTATCTACCACACGCACGGCGAGCCCGGCTACGAGCTCTCGCAGGGGCTGTACGGACCGCTGCTCGTGCTGCCGCCGGGTGAGACGTGGGACAGGACGCACGACCGCATCTTCACCCTCGCTTCGCACGGCGCCACCTTCGGTGCCGCACCCGCGATCAACGGCCGCGTGTGGCCTGAACCGGAACGGTTCGACGTCGGCGCCACCTACCGGCTGCGCTTCATTCAGATCAGCGCGGATGAGTTCAAGCGCATCCGGCTGCTCAGAGATGGCAAAGCTGTCATGTGGCGCCCGATCGCGAAGGATGGGCGCGACCTGCCGGCATCGCGAAGCAGGATCGGCGCGGCGACCACCGGAATGGGCGTGGGTGAGACGCGCGACTTCGCGTGGACGCCGCGCGAACCGGGTGTGTACGTGCTCGAAGTCACGACCGAGTTCTACCCGCGGTTCGGCGGGACCGCGGTGCAGCGCATGGCGTTCGGAGTGGGCGATGTATCGGACGCGGAGCTCCGGCGCGCGCAGCAACCCGCGATCCCCTTCACCCGGCTCACCACAGCCGAGCGCGCGCGCTACATCGGAACATTCACCGGTCGGCCGAACGCGCCCGGTGCACCGGAGCTGGTTGTGCGCATCTGGGAGGAGAACCACCGGTTGCACGGCACGTTTCCCACGCCGAAGGCGGCGAGCGGCGGCGCCCGCTCCGGGCGGCTCCTGGCCATCGGGAAGGATTCCCTGGCTGTGGGACGGGATCTCGACGGGCTCGCCCATCTTCTGGGTCCGAAATACCGCTTCAGCAGCGGCAGCGGGACGACGCTCGACGAGCTCGATGTCGAAGCGCAGGGGCAGGTGCTCGTGCGACTGACGCGTGTTCCCGACGATCCCGCTCCCAAGGTGCCTCGGGGCGCGACGTCTCCGCGAGCGAGGCCGGTGCCATGACGGAGGCCATAGCGTCAATGAACTCCTCGCTGCAGCGACCGTCGCGTCAGGGCAGGTGGGTGGTGCCTTGTCTATCGCGCGAGCAGCTCCTCGAGTGCGAACCGGCTCTTCGGCGGGAGCTGCTCTTCCCCGAAGTAGCGGGTCACGATCGCGAGCGCCTGCTCGAACGTGGAGAGGTTCAGGTAGCGCAGCAGATATCGAACGTCGTCGAGATCGTGGAACTCCGCGCCCAGTCGCATCGACGCGCACTTCATCGCCAGCAGATACTCGGGCCGCGCGACGAAGACGCGCAGATGCGGCAACTCCAGGTAGGGGTCGAAATCGCCGCGCGAGCTCAGGAAGCCCTTGACCGCGTCGTTCAGCCAATCGTCGGGCACGCCCGCTCGGGCCGCGACCCGCGCGGCCGCCTGCCGGATCAGCGCGGCGGGGCGGAAGAACGCGTCCACATCGCGCGTGGCCGCTCGGGCGTTCAGCGCGAGGCACATGACCGCACCGCCCACCAGATAGATCTCGCCGTCGGCGCCCTCGCCGGCCAGCTCGGCGTCGAGGAGGTCGAACAGCCGATGGATGTCCGTGCGCGTCAGCGTGACCCGCTCAGACACGATCGCCCACCGCCGCGTCCACGAAGAGGTTGCGGCGCTTGAAGGGAACGGGCGAGGCACGCAGCAGGTGGAGCCGCATGCTCGCGAGCGGCGTAGCGAACCAGGGTATCGCGAGCGGCCCGACCTGCGCGGTCCACGACGGCGGGCGGACATGCTTGAGATTCGATGCCTGCTCCACCATCGCCGCGACGTAGTTGCGCAGGAAAGGGGAGAGATGCGCGAGATCGGCGTGCGCGACGGCCTCGCGCAGCTCGCCCGGAGCAAGCGCCGAAAGGAGGTCGTTGAGCTCCGCGAGCACGTAGCGGCGTTCCGTCCCGTCACGGAGCAGCGCGAGAAGCTCCTCGAAACGGAGCCGCGCGGGCGGCAGGGTGCGCGAGAGGACGTAGCTCGACACGTCCTGCCCGGCCGCCGAGGCAAGGCGCTTCAGTGCCGCCTTCTGTTGCGGCGTGAGCCGGATCTGCAGGTGCTGGGACTTGGAGGCCATGCACGGAAGATCGAGTGGACATCGACTTGTGTCAATACGTATGTAATGACGTCATGGCGGAGCCACGCTACCGCCGGTAAACGCATCCAGAGAACCCATTTGCGGAACACACAATGAACCGCGTACGGCTGATCACGTCCGTCTTCCTGATCGTGTCCGTCTCACTAGTGACCCTCTCCGCCGCACCCGCCGTCGCGCAGAATCGCCCGCGTGGCTCGCGCGCGGTGGTCGCACGCGTGATGAGCATCCGCCCCCACTTCCCCGACGGATTCGGCTCCCCTCCACTCACTGTCCACCCCGCCGTGGTGCGCCCGGGGCTCTTCGCCTACAGTCCGCCCATCCGCGAGGTCGCCTCGCCGGCAGCCGATCAGCTCGCGGGCACGAACGCCGTGGGCGATCTGTACATCCGTGCCGCGGGTAGCCAGGAGAAGCGGATCATCGCGAGGGCGCAGGCACCGTGGCGCTGGGATGTGGAAGGGGCCGCCTGGTCGCCCGACGGCCGGCGCATCGCCGTCAAGCGGATCGACGACCACGCGGT
>DASUJH010000040.1 GCA_036279355.1 Gemmatimonadales bacterium | reverse complement strand
ATTTATTGCCCAGATCGTACCACGACTCGATGCCCGGCAGGATGGCCTGGAAGCCGTTCTTCCTGAGCCGCTCGAGGTGCGGCTCCGAGAGGAGCGAAAGACTGCTCTCGGCGATGTGCCGCATCCGCCGCGGCGGCACCGCGTCCTCGATCGCGCCCATGTAGTCGTCGAAGCGCACCCCGAAGTTGGGGTCGTGCCAGGCGACGATCGGATTCCGCTGCTTGGTGAGCAGGAAGGCGAGGTCGTCGCGCAGCGCGCGAAAGCCGAGCGGCTGGTACTCGACCGTCGAGTCGAGGCAGAAGCTGCACGTGTAGGGGCAGCCGAAGCTCCCGATCAACGGCACGATCTTGATCGTGGGCGCCTTGGCGAGCGTCGCCTCCACGAATTGCCAGCGCTCGGCCAGGCTCGGCAGCTCCGCCGGATGGCGCGCCGCGTTGAGCTGGCGGCCGATGGGGCGGTGCGGCGCGCAGTCGAGCAGCACCTCGTCCACCGCGGCGCGGTCGGTGAAGCCCATCACGTAGTCGAAGTACAGCGCGGCGTCCTCGGGATAGCACCGCGCGTGCGGGCCGCCGACGGCCGTCACCGCGCCGCGCCGCCGGAAGAGATTGCTCAGTGCGTACGAGAGTTGCGCCGATTGGGTGAACGCGCCGACGAACACGAGATCGAGGTCCGCCGGCAGCTCAGCCAGCAGATTTTCAACGCCGGTGTAGCAGACGAAGTGCACCTCATGGCCGGCCTGCTCGCACCACACGCCGATCACCTGGGGCATGATGCTCGCCAGGTTGGCGTTCATGACTCGGCCGTAGAGCGATGGATTGGGGGACTTGGTGACCAGATCGAGGATGCCGACGCGCAGGCGACGCATGCGGGCTCCGAAGTACGGGTGCTGCCCACGAGCGGTCCCGATCGAACGAATCCGCGAATGGTCAGTCCAGCCAGGACTGCCGAACGCAGTGAACCTAATACCGGAGAGGGGCGAGGGGCAGCCTCTGGCCTCATGGCGGCCCCCGCGTTATCGTAGGTTCCTTCCCCAGTCCGCCCCGACCCGGCCTTTCTTGTGGGAGCACCCGGCCCATGCCAACTGAGACGATCCGCCGTCAGGCGAGGTTCCTGCCTGACCGCGTCATTCTGTCCGAGAGTGTGGAGCACAACCGCTGGTATCCGATCGCGCAGGGCCGCCGTCACGATGACAACCGGCCGGGCATGGTGCTGCTCGACTTGGGGGTGCGCCGGCTCAACGTGCCGGAGGTGTGCCTCGAGTTCCGGGACGGAAGAGCCGGGGCCGACATGGCCGCTGACGCCCCCGGACCCCAGCGACGCGCCCGCCATTGGACCCGGAAGCTTGCGCTCACAGCTTCGATCGTTCCGCTCGGCCTGGTCGCGGCGCTTGCCGCCGGACTGCTGGTGGAAGGACGCCCGCCGCAGATTCGTTAGCGGTACAATCCGCTAGTACCGCACCCCGCTTCCCACCACGAGCGCCCACCCGGCGGGTTCCACGTCGGTAGAGAACCTCCGCACGAAATCGATTCGCACCGCCTCGCCGTCGGTCGTGCGGCTCGGGCCCAGCCTGAGCCCGAATCCGGTGTCGGTCCCCGTGCGCCGGGGCGAGCCGTCGTACCACGCGCCCCCGTGGTCCACGAACGCCGCGAGGCCCACGCCGAGCGCGCCCCAGAGATCCTCCGCGGCGGTCCAGCGGTACTCGGCCGTGAGGTTCACGAATCGATCGCCGGTGAACGCGTGCGCGTAGAAGCCGCGCGGCCCGCTGGTGAGCCCGAGATCGAACTCCTCCCCCGGCAGCGGATTCTTCTGCCAGCCTAGCTGCGCCTGGAGCACGAGCGTGTGCGGCCGGGCCGGCTGCACCATCCAGGTGCCGGTGACGCGCACCGTTCCCGAGTCGAGTCCCGCGCCCGTATAGAGACCGGTGGCCGACGCGCCCACCTGGGCAAAGCCGCCGGGCATCGGCAACCCCGCCTGCGCGCCTGCTTGCACGCCCACGCCGTTACGCGCGTAGCCGAAGGCGCGCGGGGCCGCGTACGCACCGACGATGAGCGCGGGGCTCAGGTCGACGTCCTCCTCGCGAAGGAAGCTCCGGTAGTTGTGCACCACGAGAAAGTGCGCCCGGTTGAGCCAGAGATACGGGCCCGCCGCCGCCGTGATGGTCCGAGGAAACGGCGCGGGCCCGAGCGCGTCGCGCGACACGAAGTCGTCGCGCCGGAGCTGCGCCACGAATCCGACGCGCACGAACCCGCCGGTTGAGGCGCTGAGCGCGCGCGCGCCATCGAACCTGAGTAGCGCGTACCGGCGGCGGAGCACCGTCGACGCCGTGCGCCCGCCGTTCACGAACCGGAGCACGTCGCCATCGAAGTCCACCGCGCCGAGCTGCACGCCGGTGCGCGCGGCATAGCTCAGGAACGGCTGCCCGAGCCCGAAGCTGAGCGAGCGCCCGTCCGAGCGGTGCTGATAGCCCAACTGCAGGTAGATCCGGTTTGCTATGAGGCGCGGCTGGCGGAACAGGGCGGTGATCGTCGTGCGGTCGGGCTGGTCGGAGTACGCGAGCGCGCCATACGCGGCGTTGCCGAAGAGATTCTGCTCCGCGAGACCGATGGTGTACTCCGTCTGATTGCCTGCGCTGGAGAAATCGAGTTGCGGGCGCGCGCTCCAGCCGTCTTTGGTCGTGACCCGGAGCACGAGTCCAGAATCCGTGCGCACGCTGTCCACCAGCACCCGCCGAAAGATGCCGAGCGCACGAAGATTTCGCTCCGTCTCGGCCACGCGCGCGGCGTCGAACCGCTCGCCCGCGTGGAAGAGCAGCTCGCGCTCCACGACGCGCCGGCGCGTGGTGACGTGCAGCGCGTTGGCGACGTGCGTGAGCCAGCTGTCATCCTCGCCCGGCTCGAAGATGCCGAGCCGGCGGATGATGACGCCGCGGATCACGGACGACGTGTCGGAGGTGGAGTCTGCCGACGCGGGTGCCTGTGGTGACGCGGCGGTCTGCGCCCACGCGGTGCCCGGCGCGGCCACGTTCACGAGCCCCAGCGCCAGCGCCGCGATCGCTACCGCATTTCGCGCCGCCCCCCTCATCCCATGCTCCGTGCGGGCAGCGCATCGCCGAGTGCCGCCACGCTCGCGATCACCCGGTCCGGCGCGATGCCGCTCTCGCGGAGCACGTCTTCCCGGAACTTGCCGGTGCGTACGATCCAGCCTCGATAGCCCGCTTCCTGGGCGCCGCGCACGTCGGACCAGAGATCGTCGCCCACCATGACCACGTCGTGCCGCGCCGCCGCGTCGAGCCCGAGGCTCGCCACCGCCTCATCGAAGAACGCAGCGCTCGGCTTGCCGGCCACCAGCGCCGTGCGCGATGCCGCGTACTCGAGCCCCGCCACGAACGGCCCTGCGTCGAGCGCCAGCGCGCCGTCGCGCAGCCAGTATCGGTCGCGCGAGAGCGCCACGAAGATCGCGCCGCGCAGCAGATACTCGAATGCCTCCTGCATGAGGCCGTAGGTCCAGCGTTCCGCCAGGTCGCCTACGACGACCGCCTCGGGCCGGGTAGCGGACGATTCGGCGGCCCGCCGGGCCAGGCCGCCCGCGAGGGTGAACCCATCCAGATCGTCGAGAGCGGCGGGCGGCAAAAATGGCGCGACGACGCGCACCCCGCGCCCGCGCAGGAGCTCGGCGGCCGCAGTGACCGGGGTAAAGATCTCCTCCTCCCCCGCCTCGAACCCGTAGCCTCTGAGCCGCTCGGCCAGGCCGGCCCGAGGCCGGCTGGTCGTGTTGGTGACGAATCGGAACGGCACCCCCGCCTGGCGAAGCCGCGCGAGGGTCTCGGGGGCACCGGGCACCGCTGCCCCGCCGCTGTAGAGCGTACCGTCGAGATCGAGGAGATAACCTGCCGGCAGTGTCATGTACCCTGCTTTATCTTTCGGTATGCTCATCACGCTCACGTTGCTCGCGCACATCGGCGTGCTGCCGCCCGCACTGCCCGTGCCCGCGATCCATGATTCGCTTCCCGCCGCGCAGCCTCCGACGGTTACCTACCCGTTCAAGGTCGGGGAGACGCTGCACTACACGGCCAGCATCGGCTACCTGCCGATCGGCTCCGCCGATCTCGCCGTCACCGGGCTCGCCAGGGAGCGCGGGGCCGAGACCTTCGTTCTCACGCTGTCGGGCGAGGGCGGGCCGCCTGGGTTCGGCATCTCCTACGAGGCAACCTCATGGGTGGGCACCAAGCAGTTCACCTCGCGCCGATTCCATCGCCGCGTCGCCCAGGCGGGCCAGGTGACCGATCAGAGTTTTCTGATCTACCCTGACTCGGCGCGATATCGGGAGGTGGGCAACCCGGAGGCGTGGGTCGCCCCGCGCGACGCGCTCGATGAGGTCGCCTTCCTGTACTTCCTTCGGACGACACCGCTCGAGGTGGGCCGCACGTACTCCTGGGCGCGCTACTTCCGGACCGGTTTCAACCCGGTGCAGGTGCAGGTCACCGGCCGCGAGGCGGTGCGGCTCCCCACCGGCGAGACGCCCACGTGCCTCGTACTCCACGTGACTACGCGAGCCGGCGCGTCGGACCTCTGGCTCACCGACGACGCCCGCCGGCTCCCCGCGCAGGCGCGCGTGCCGCTCAACTTCGGCACCGTGACGCTGCAGCTTGCGGGCGTCGGCGCCGGCGCCGGGTCGGAGTCGGCCCGGCGCTGATCAGTAGCGGCCGAGGTAGGTTTCGATCTCCCAGCGGCTCACCTGCTGATTGTACTGCGCCACCTCTTCCCGCTTGGCCTCGAGAAACCGCTCGGTGAGGTGCTCGCCGAGCGCCGCCTTGATCACGTCGTCCTTCTCGAAGAACTCGAGCGCCTCGTGCAGGTCGCGCGGCAGCTCGTCGATGCGGTACTTCCGGCGGTCGCGGAAGCTCATGCGAAAGATGTTACGGTTGACCGGCTCCCGCGCCGGCAGCTTCTGCTCCACGCCGTCGAGCCCGGCCGCGAGCTGCACGGCGAGCGCGAGATAGGGATTGGCCGAAGGGTCCGGCATGCGCAGCTCGCAGCGGGTGCCGATGCCGCGGCGCGCGGGGATGCGCACGAGCGGCGAGCGGTTCCGGATCGACCACGCCACGTTCACCGGCGCCTCGAACCCGGGCACCAGCCGCTTGTAGCTGTTGATGAGCGGGTTGGTGATGGCGCAGTAGCCGCGCGCGTGCTGGAGCAGGCCCTCGATGTAGTGCAGCGCCACGTCGGAGAGCTGGTTCTCCGCGTCGGGATCGAAGAACGCGTTCTCCTTGGGCCCGCGGAAGAGCGACTGGTGGGTGTGCATCCCGCTGCCGTTCTGGTTCTGGATCGGCTTCGGCATGAACGAGGCGAGAAAGCCGGCGCGGTGGGCGACGTCGCGCACCACGAAGCGGAACGTGGCGATGTTGTCGGCCGTGGTGAGCGCCTCCGCATAGCGGAAGTCGATCTCGTGCTGGCCCGGCGCGACCTCGTGGTGCGCCGCCTCGACCTCGAACCCCATGAGTTCGAGCTGCTCGACCATGAGGCGGCGCAGCTCCTCACCCCGGTCCATCGGCGTGAGGTCGAAGTAGGCGCCCGCGTCGTGCGTGAGCGTGGTGGGCGCGCCGTCGGGCGCCTTCTCGAAGAGGAAGAACTCCGCCTCGCACCCCGCCATCATCGTGAACCCGAGCCGGCGGGCCCGCTCGATCTGTCGCTTCAGCGTGGTGCGCGGGCAGCCGGCGAAGGGCTCGCGCTCGGGCGTGAGGATGTCGCAGATGATTCGGGCCACCCGACCACCCTCGTCGTGGTACGGCAGGATGCGGAAGGTCGCGAGGTCGGGCGTGAGGAGCATGTCGCTCTCCTCGATCCGCACGAACCCCTCGATCGACGAGCCGTCGAAGAGGATCTCGCCGTCGAGCGCCTTCTCGAACTGGGTGCGCGGCACCTCGACGTTCTTGTTGATGCCCAGGATGTCGGTGAACTGGAGCCGGAGAAAATCCACCCCGTACTGCTCGGCCAGCTCCAGGATGTCCCGCTTGCCCGCGCCGGCCAGATCGGTCGGAAAGGACTCGCGAGCTGGGCGCGGCTCGGTGCCCGTCGCCATGCGACCTCGTCTCGTATGAAGTTCGCAGAAACGTAAGGACGCCGTCGGCTCCCACGCCAGCCGCGCCGCCGTTACATTGCCCGCTCGTCACCTCGCATCGCCGGAGCCGCATGTCCGCACCGCAGTCCCCGACCTGTCCCGCCTGTGGCGCCGCCGCGAGCGGAAATTTCTGCAGCAGTTGTGGCGGCTCGCTCGCGGCGCGCAAGTGCACGGCGTGCGGCTCCGAGCTGTCGACCCATGCGCGATTCTGTCACCGCTGCGGGCAGCCCGCGGTCGCCTGGGCCGGCGCGCCGGCGGCGGGCGCACCGCCGGTGCGCGGCACCGGACCCGGCGCCGGCCGATCCGATCGGGCCATCTGGCTCGCGGCCGGTGCGGTGATCGCGCTCGCGATCGGCGGCATCGTGCTCAAGGTGGAGCGTGGCACCGCGCCGGCGCCGTCGCCCGACATGGCCAACGTCGGCTCCCAGTCTGCCGCCCCGTTTGCACCGTTCGCCAATGGCGGCGCGCCCGAGAACGGCTCCGCCGGCGGCAGCGCCGCCGGCGTGCCCGTCGGTCCCGCTCCCGACATCAGCCGCATGTCGCCGCGGGAGCGGTTTGACCGGCTCTTCAACCGGATCATGAGCGCCGCCGAGCAGGGCGACACCGTCACCGTCACCCGGTTCACCCCGATGGCGCTCGGCGCCTACGGCCAACTCGACACCGTGAACACCGACGCGCGCTATCATGCGGCCGTGCTCTACACCCAGGCGGGCGACTTCCCCGCTGCCCTCGCGCTTGCCGACACGATTCTGGCGACCCAGCCGGGCCACCTCTTCGGGTATATGGTCCGCGGCACCGTCGCAGGTCTGTCGGGAGATGCGCGGGCACGCGATGCAGCACTGAAGGGATTCAAGGAGCACTACGCGCCAGAGATGAAGGCGGGGCGGCCCGAGTACGCGGACCACAAGCCGGCGATTGAGGCGTTCAGGCAGGAGGCGGTGAATGGGCGGTAAGGGCGGTCCCATGCCCCTCGTCATCCACGTTGCCCACAGCCCCGATTCCGACGACGCCTTCATGTTCTACGCGCTCGCGGAAGGCAAGCTCGAGACCCGAAGCCTTCGCTACGTGCACGAGCTGGCGGATATCGAGACGCTCAACCGGCGGGCGTTGCGCGGCGAGCTGGAGGTGTCGGCGGTCTCGATCCACGCGTACGCGTATCTCGCGCGGACGTACGCGTTGCTCGGGAGCGGTGCGTCGATGGGCGATGGCTATGGACCGCGACTCGTAGCGCGCCTGGCACCGCCCGCCGATCCGCGCGCGGCGCTCCGCGGCAGGCGCATCGCGATCCCCGGCAAGCTCACCACCGCGTATCTCGCGCTGCAGCTCTACCAGCCCGAGTTCGACCCTGTCGTGCTGCCCTTCGACCGGATCGAGGATGCCGTTCATGCGGGCGAGGCGGAGGTCGGCCTCCTCATCCACGAAGGACAGCTCACCTACGCCGATAATGGCCTCCATCTCTGGGCCGACCTCGGCGCCTGGTGGCTCGACGACACCGGCCTGCCGCTTCCGCTCGGCGGCAACGTGGTGCGGCGCGACTTGGGGCCCGATATCTCCCGCCAGATCGCGCGAGACCTGCGGGCGAGCATCCGCTACGGGCTCGAGCATCGGGCGCCGGCGCTGGCGCACGCCAAGCAATTCAGCCGCGGGCTCACCGATGAGCGCGCGGACACGTTCGTCGGCATGTATGTCAACGAGTGGACGCTGGACTACGGCCCCCGCGGCCGGCGCGCGGTGCAGTTGCTCCTCGACCGCGCGCACGCCGCTGCGCTCATCCCCGAACGAGTCGCCGTCGATTTCCTCGACTGAGTCGCCGCATCACTGATTGACCCCGTCCGCGCGGGACGGGTAACTTCTCGATCCCCTCCCAATTCACGTTCGAGGAGCGCAACGGTGCCCCTGCCCGATGGCCCGGTCACCATCATGGTCGTGGACGACGAGCCCGCGGTGCGCGCGACGCTGTCCCGGTTTCTCCAGCGCCAGGGCTACGAATCCCTCTCCGCCGCCACGGGCGACGAGGCGCTCGAATTCCTGCGCCGCCGCAAGGTCACGGGCATGCTGCTCGACGTGCACCTGGCCGGCGTGAGCGGCATCGATCTCGTGCCGCGCGTGCTCGAGCTCGAGCCGGCGCTCGCCCTGCTCATGCTCTCCGCCGAGAACGACGCCACCAGCGCCGCGCTCTGCATGCAGCGGGGCGCGATGGACTATCTCACCAAGCCGATCGACCTCGTGCCGCTCGGCCGCGCCATCCAGCGCGCGCTCCAGCGGCGGCAGGAGCTCCTCGAAGGCCAGCAGACCACGCGCCTGCTCCGCGATGAAGTGGCCGCGCGCAGTGTCGAGCTCCGGCAGGAGCGGGCCAGCCTGGAGCGCATCTCGCTCGCGACGCTCGAGGCGCTGGTGAACGCGCTCGAGGCCAAGGACCCGTACCTCCGCGGACACTCGGCCCGTGTCGCCGATCTCTCGGCCACGGTCGCCGCGGAAATGGGCTGCTCCGACGAGGAGGTCGAGGCGGTCCGCACCGGCGGCCGCCTGCACGACATCGGCAAGATCGGAATCCGGGAGAGCATTCTGGGCAAGCAGGGGCCGCTCACCGACGAGGAGTACGACCACGTGAAGCAGCACGTCGTCGTCGGCTCGCAGATCTTGGCGCCGCTGGTCCACCTGCAACACGTCATCGGCTTCGTCCGGAGCCATCACGAGCGCTGGGACGGCAGCGGCTATCCCGATCGACTCGCGGGGGGGGCAATCCCCACCGGCGCGCGCATCATCGGCACGGTGGAGATCTACGACGCGCTCACCACCGCCAGACCGTATCAGGAGAAGATGGACCCGGGCACCGCCATCGCCCGGATGCGCGACCTCGTAGGCAGCGTCCTCGATCCGGCGGTGCACAGCGCGCTCGAGGCGGCGGTGACGCGGCGGATGGCGCTCGTGTTTCTTGAGGACGAGCCGACCTGAGCGCGGCCGGCGTGCGCCCGGGTCAGGCCATGCTCTGCTGGGACTGCTTGGCCTGCTGGTAGGCCATCCCGCGCAGCCGGATGATGCGCTGCGCGATCGGCGGGTGCGAGGCGAAGAGGTCGCCGGCGAAGCCTTCGTGGTTGGTGAATGCGTTCCCGGCCGCATCGACGATGCATAGGTGCGCCGCTCCCTGCGTGATGGTGCGGGTCGGCGCCGCCGCCACCGACAGCTTTTCCAGTGCCGACGCGAGCGCGCCAGGATTCCGGGTAAACTGCGCGCCCGTCGCGTCCGCCAGGTACTCTCGCTTCCGGCTCACCGTCATCGCCAGCAGCCGCGAGAGCACCGGCGCCACCACCAGCGTGAGCAGCCACAGCACCAGAATAATGAGCCCAAGCCCCCCACCGCCTTTACCGCCTCTGCCGCCCCTGCCACCCCCTCCGACCCTCACTCCCCCACGCACCATCCTCCCCATGCCGTCCGAGAGCAGCGCGATCGCCCCCACCATCGCGGCAAGGAGTGTCATCAGGCGCGTGTCGAGATTCTGCACGTGCGCCATCTCGTGCGCCACGACGCCCTGCAGCTCGTCCCGGCTGAGCGTGTCGAGCAGCCCCTGCGTGACGGCGATGCTGGCGTGCTCCGGGTCGCGCCCGGTGGCGAACGCGTTGGGATCGTCGTCCGGCACGATCCAGATGCGCGGCCGCGGCACGCCGGCAGCGATGGCCATCTCTTCGACCACGTTGACCAGCTTCTGCTGCTCGGGCGTGGCCGGATTGATGATTTCCCAGGCCCCGGTGGACCAGAGGATCCGCTGCGCCCCCGAGCGCCACGCCGACCACGCGATGCCGCCGGCGACGAGCGTTGTGATGATGCCGATGAAGGGGACGACGTGGTGATAGGCGCCGCGCGGTGCATGGGCCGTGAGCAGGCCGAACGCAATGTCGCCGCCGAACCCGACCCACGCGAAAAACACCACGAACCCGACCACGAGCCAGGTCGAGCGCCGGCGATTGGATTCCTGTTGCGCGAAGAGATCGCTATCGCTCAATGACGCGCGACCCGGTCGCTCAGCTTGGCGGTTTGATCGAGAGATCGACCGTCGGCAGCGCGCGCTCCCCGGCGTCCTCGATCTCCCACAACTCCGCGGGCGTCGCCTGCGCGAGCCCGGCGAGCAGATTGGCGGGGAACTGCATCTGGCGGGTGTTGTATGCCGTCGCCGTGTCGTTGTAGAGCTGCCGCGCAAAGCCGATCCGGTTCTCGGTGCTGGTCAGCTCCTCCTGCAGCTGCATGACGTTCGTGTTCGACTTGAGCTCGGGATAGTTCTCCGACAGCGCGAACAACCGCCCAAGCGCCTGCGTCAGCTCCCCCTCCGCCCGGGCCGTGGCCGGCACTCCCGTCGCCGCGACCGCCTTGTTGCGGGCCGAGATCACCGCCTCGAGCGTCGAGCGCTCGAAGTCCATGGCGCCCTTCACCGTGTTCACCAGGTTTGGGATCAGGTCGTGGCGCCGCTTGAGCTGGACGTCGATCTGCTTCCACGCGTTCGCCACCCGGTTCTTGAGCGCGACGAGCGAGTTGTAGGTCGTGATGGCCCAGAGCGCGATCAGCGCGAGGATGACAAGCAGCACGATGGTGGCCATGAGGCTCCCCCGGTTGGCGGACTATTCGGGCGGGAGGAAATCGATGAGCGCGGCGCGGATGCCGGCGGCGAGCGCCGCTTCACCTTCGGGCAGGCGGAGCGCGGGATGCCGCTCGTCGACCAGCACTTCGACCCCGGGCGCCACCGGAATGCGGCGACACGTGCTCGACTGCGGCACCGGCTCGCCCCCGGGAGGCGCGAGCCAACTGTGCAGCGCGCGGCCCACCCGTCCGCGCGCGGTGCCGGGTCCGCGGGCCAGTGGAAGCTGCGCCGGCCGCGGCAGCCCCGGGCCAAGAGCCGCCGCGACCCGGCGCTCGACGGCGTCGCCGGTGAGTCCGGCCAGCTCGCGCACGATCACGTCGAGCGTGGCGCCCTCCATCTGCCGGAGCTTGATGGCGAGCACCTGCAAGAGGTGGCGGTAGCCATACGTCGCCGCCGTGCCTCGTCCTTCGGGCGGGCTCACGAGCCCGCGCGCGACGTAAAACCGGATGGTGCGCTCCGTCGGATGCGCGCGCGCCACCGCGCTCACCGGCACGATGGCCGAGGCGTCGAGAATGCCCCCAGCCAGCGCCGAGAGGTCCCTGAGCCCCCACGGCGCGAGCCCGCGGTACTCGCGCAGCAGGACGAGCGGATCGGCCGCCGGCGGGCTCGAGAGCACCGCGGTCATGCGCTATGCGGAGAGAACACGCCGGGCCTCTCCTCTTGTCGAATGGGATGCGGATGCAGGGGGCATCCAGCGTCTAGTATCGCCGCGGGTGACACGGCGGGCAAGGGGCGCGCACCGCGCCCGCGCTGATCGGACCCGCGCCGCGGAATAACGATGACGATGCCACGGCACGCGCACGGTACCATCGTTCCATGCGACGTGGCACCACGCTCATCGAGCTGCTCATCGTGCTCGCGATGATCGGCACCCTCACCGCCATCGCCGTTCCCCGCACCGCGGATCTCCTGGCCGGGGTCGCGGTGGAGGGCGCGGCCCAGCGGCTCGCGGCCGCGCACGCGGTGGCCCGCCTCACCGCGGTCATGCGCGGCGCGCCCACGTTCCTCATCGTGTCGCCCGAATCTCTCACGGTGTTCATCGTCCGCGGTGCTGACACGAGCGTCGCGTGGCGCGCGCCCGGTCCTGACGGGGACGGCGTCACCATCGTCGGCCCCTCGCGGCGCGTCGCCTTCGGCTCGAACGGCATCGCCCGCGGCGTCTCCAACGCCACATTCACCCTCACCCGCCGCCGCTCCGTGCGGCAGGTCGTCATCTCTCGGCTCGGCCGAGTTCGCATCGCGCGAGGAACACTGGAGAATTGAAAGGGGACCACGCGAAACCGCGGAATACCGGACGTCCGGGGGCCAGACGGCACCCCCGGCGGCCGGCCGGCCCGGAGGCCGTCACGGCTCCGGGTCGTCAGCGGGCCCGGAAGGCATGCGGATCAGGGCCGTGCGGGACTGTCGACTCAGCGGGCGTATGCGAACTGAAGATCGATGTGGACCACGATGTCCTCGTACATCCGCAGCGTACCGAACAGCTTCGAGAGGCCGCCGATGTGATAGTCCTTGAGATTGACCGGAAGTGTACCGCGCACCCGCGCTCCGTCCGGCCCGAGCGTCACGGCGCCCGGAATCTCCATGTCGCGCGTCACGCCGTGCAGCGTGAGGCGGCCCTTGAGCCGGACCGGCACGCTGTCGGCGCCGGCGGCGCTGTCGGGTGCCGCGGCCGTCTCCACCGCGCCAAGCTCGAACCGCATGGTCGGAAACTTCTGCGTCTCCATCGACTTGTTGAGATCGCGGTCCCGCCGTCCGTTGCCCGTCGTGAGGCTCGCCGCCGGCGCCTCCACCCACCCGCGCACGGCCGAAAGGTCGGCGCCGCCCGTCATCTCGCCGCTCACCGTGCTGGTTTTCCCGGTGAAATCTCCGGCGGTGGCGCGGCCGTCGAAGCTCAAGGTGCCGCTCACCACTTTACCTGGCGGAATTGGCTGCTGCCCGGCCGCGAGCGCCGGCTCCGCCGCAAGCACGACGGCGAGATACAACGCTTGAACGCAATGCATCGATTCTCCTCACCCCTGCCGGCGGGTCCCGCCGTCGAGCCCGTACTTGCGGATCTTGTGCAAGAGCGTAGACCGCGAGATCCCAAGAATTATTGCCGCCTGTCTTCGATTGCCCGCCGTGTGTGCCAGCGTGCGCGCGATGTGCCCCCGCTCGACGGCCTCGAGCGAAACCGGCGCCAGCTCTGCCGCCGGCGCAATGGCCGCGCGCAACGCGTCGAAATCAAGGGCCGGCAGCTCGAGGGTCACCACCAACGCCCCGGCTTCGCCCGCACCGAACCCGTGCACGCCGGCCTCGCCCAGCGCCCCCGCGGCCGTCGGTGCGTCGCCCGTCTCGAACACCCTGCAGCCGCCCGCCCGCAGCAGCTCCGCCAGCGAGCGCCGCCGCTCGGTGTCATGATCCAGGAGTACGATGTGGACGGGGCCCATTTGCACAAGCTACCGCGAGGCGGGGCCGGCAGCCATCGGCGGCCGATGGCCGGCCGCCCCCGCGCGAGTTAACTTGGGCGCGCCCTACCCGCACATCCACCCGAACGCTCGAGTCGCCGCGATGCCCGAACCGCCGCAGCTCAAGCAACTCGCCCAGGGAGACCGGGTGCAGGACGCGCTGCTCGTGCTCGACGTCGAGCAGCGCACCTACGCCGCGGACAAGGAGTGCACCGTTCTCATTCTCGGCAACAGCACCGGCCGGATTTCCAGCGCGCCGTTCTGGGGCGCCGAGCAGGCCTGCGTGGCGGGCATTTCGCGGGGCGACGTCGTGCAGGTGATCGGCGAGGTCGGCACGTATCGCGGCAAGCGCCAGCTCGACGTGAGCTCCATCCGCGTGCTGCCGAAGGACGGCGTAGACCTGCGCGCGCTCCTGCCGTCGGTGGGAGATATTTCCCGCTACTGGGATCCGCTCGACAAGTGGCGCGGCGAGGTCCGCGCGCCGCGCCTCCGCGCCACGCTCGCGCTCTTCTATGAAGATCCCGACTTCCGCCGCCGCTACGAAGAGTGTCCCGCCAGTCTGAGCGGACATCATGCCGAGCTGGGCGGCCTGCTCAAGCACACCTGCGAGGTGGCGGCCATCGGTCGCGCCATCGCCAAGGTCTCGCGTGCCGACGGCGATCTGGTGCTGGCCGGCGTGCTGCTGCACGACCTGGGCAAGCTCGAGTCGTATAGCTGGAATGGCTCGTTCGAGATGACCGAGTGCGGCTCGCTGCTCGGGCACGTCGTCCTGGGCGCGCTGATGCTGGAGCGCCGCATCCGCGACGAAAACCCTTCGCCGTGCACCGACCGCGAGCTGACGCTGCTGCTCCACCTCATCCTCTCACACCACGGCGAGCTGGAGCACGGTGCGCCGGTCGCGCCCATGACCCTCGAGGCCGAGGTCCTGCACTATGCCGACAACGCGAGCGCCAAGACGGCGAGCATGGCCGACGCGCTCGCCGATCCCGAAAACTTCTCAGGCGATGCGCTCGTGAGCGCGCGCCCGCTCTGGCAGCTGGAGCGGCGCCGCGCCTACCGCGGCCGCAGCGATTGGGGGTTGGTAGACTCGCGATAGGATCCAAAACGAAGCGGCCACCCAGTCGTGGCTGGGCGGCCGCTCCACACATGGATTGTTTCGATCCCCAGGCCGAATGGCCATCCTGCCCGGTTCATCCGTGCGGGCGCTGCGAGTCGGACAGGGTCGCGGACCTATCCTTCGCATGGCTCCCCGAGGCGCCGGATCGGAGAGGACGGAGCGCGCGACTGGCCGCGTCGAGCCGAAGTATACGGCGGCCGACAAGCCTCGCAAGTGCCTATGTTTCTTCGGGTTACCGCCTTTTGTCGCGGGTCGCTTGTGGACAGCTAAGCCAAGACCGGAGCAGCATCTGGCCGCTCCTCTCCACAGGTTGTGGAGATGTGCATTTCCGGTTTTCTACATCGTCCCACGCACTCGCTGGACTCACGATTCCAGCCCGACCTCGACGTAGCGGTGGCTCGCCTCGAGATCGGTGCCGCCGAAGAGGCATCCGGCCGAGCTCGCAGCAAACCACCCGGCGATGAGGCGGCGCGGCGCGTCCAGCTCCTGGATGATCGGGGGGAGCCAGCGCTTGAGGTGCCGAAGCTCGGGCGCGCGGCGGCCCAGGAGCGCGAGGAGCGCGCCGGTGCCGGAGGTGGCGCGAAGGAAGTGCGCCAGGCCGTGCGCCCGCTGGGTGAACTCGACCGCCTTGACGCCGGGCTCGTCGAACAGCACGGCACCCTCGAAAACGTCCATCGGCGGTGCGTCGAGCCGCGGCCCGAGGTACACGAAGCGGCGGCCCCCTTGCGCCTTGCGCTCGATCACGGCCGCCGCGGTTTCGCTGGTGAGCCGCGCGGCATGGAGCAGATCGTCATCCATCAGAATGCCGACGGCGCCCGTCCACTCGAGCGCAGCGAGCGCCGTTTCGACCGGGCACCCGAGCGCGTCGTCGAAGGCGAAGAGCCGCGGCGCCTCGCCTGCGCGCAGGATGAAATGCGACAGGCCTTCAGCCCGGTCGGTGAAGGTCCGCACAACCAGCGTTTGCGGTGTGGCCATGGGCCTAAGCTAATCGTCCGCCCGGCGCGGCGCACATGGCCCTGACGCCCGGAGCCGGCTAGCTTTGGGACACGATCGGGACACCGCGGAGCCGCCATGCGAGTCGAGTGGACCACCTACCCCTCGCCGGTCGGCGCGCTCACCGTCATCGAGTGTGACGAGGGACCGCTGGCCGTCGAGTTCCCCCCGCGCGCGGGCCGCATCCGCTGGGCGGTGCGGCTCCGCGCCGCGGTCCCCGAGCTGCACATCGTCCAGGGGCCCTGCCGCGCCAGCTCGGCGTTGCTCGACGCCTACTTTGCCGGCACCCCCCGCCCCTTCGCATTTCCCAAGTACCTGAGAAACTGGTTCGAGCTCTCGCCCGCGCAGATCGCCGTCTACAAGGCCCTCGTCCGCATCCGCTTCGGCGAGACCCGCTCGTACGACGACGTCGCGCGGTCGACCGGGTTGCATCCGCGCCAGATCGGCTGGCTCGTTTCAGCCAATCATCTCGCCATCCTCATCCCCTGCCACCGCGTGGTGGGAAAGGACGGAAGCCTGGTCGGCTATGGCGGTGGCCTCGCCACGAAGCGCTGGCTCCTGAGTCATGAGATCCGGGCGGCCGGGGTGGTGCTCCGCTAGCCCGGACCCCCTCGATATTGACAAAACCTCGGGCGGGCGGGAGCTTATCCTCATGTTCTGCGCGGTCCCTTCCGTCTAGACCTCGGTGGTACTCGCCGGCCGGAGCTTTCTCCGGACGGCGCTTTTTGTATGCCCGGCCACGAGGGCCGGGGGTTTCCCGGAGCCTTTGGGCTCCCCTGAAGAAGAGGTTGGCGCAATGGCGAAGGGCACGGTCAAGTGGTTCAACGATGCGAAAGGCTTCGGCTTCATCGCGCAGGACGGCGGCAAGGACGTTTTCGTGCACCACACGGCCATCGTGGCCGAGGGATTCCGATCGCTCGCCGAAGGCGACAACGTGGAGTTCGAGGTGGTGGAGGGCCCGAAGGGCCTGCAAGCCGCCAACGTGCGCAAGGTCTAGCGCCGCGCCGCGCCGATTCACCACGCAACCACCTTGAGGGGCCGCCTTGGGCGGCCCTTTTCTCCCATGCGCCTTTTCGGACGGCAGCTGTCGATCGCGCTCGGGTGTCTCACGTCGGCCGCCGCGCCGCTCGCCGCGCAAGGGCCGCCGCCGGCCGCGGACATTTCCGCTGCGGCGCCTGAGCGCACGGCCGGCGCGGCGGCGCCTGACACCGCTGCGCTCGAATTTCACGGCTTCCGCGCCAGTGAAACGCTCGCCGATCTCGCGGCTCACCTGCACGCCCTCGGCGGGACGTCGCTCCACTGCCGGCGTGCGCACGCCGACCGGCGTATCACGGAGTGTCGTGGCCGGCTCGCGGACTCGAGCTTCGGCGGCGCCGTGGACGTCTGGGTCTCGGCGGTGGACAGCGCGGTCAGCGTCCTCACGCTCTCCGGGAGCGTCGACCCAGCGCAGCTCGACGCGTGGCGCAGCGACCTCGAGGCGAGCTACGGCCGCGTCGGTGCCACGGTGCAAGGACCGCAATGGATGATGCAGTGGGTGCGGCGCGGACGGATGATCCGGCTCACATGGCGGCTGACGCAGGGTGCAAAGGTCGCCTCGGTGGCGCTGGTCGACGGCCGCGTGCTGGACGCGTGGGGGCGCGACCGCGCCCGCCGCTAGCGCCACGGCACGAGCGCCGCAGCATCACATCAGCGCAGCAACACCAGAAAGCTTCCATCGGTGTCTTCCAGCAGATAGTCGCGCACGACCTGTCCGCTCGCCTTGAGCTCGGCGAGCAGCGTGCGGGTGCGAGTGCGGATCGGCGCTCCGCCGCCGGAACGGCCGCGGCCCGTGATGAGGCGCACCACCGCTCCGGGCCGCGCCTTCGCCTGGCTTGCAAGAAAGTGCCGTGCGTTGGTCGCGGCCTCGAGCACCGTCTGGCCGTGCAGGTCGAACGTCGCCGCTGGCGGGCGGTCGGACCAGTCGAGCATTCCGCCTCCTTGGCCCATTGCTTGCTTAGGTTCGCGCGGGTAACCTTCGCCGTCCCCCAGATCACGACCTGAACCGACTCGTGCCCCAGCACCCACGGCGCTCCGCGCGCCGATTCCGCCGGGCTCTCGCGTGCGCCGCGCCCTTCCTCATGGCCGCGAGCGTCACCGCCGCCGCGTGCCGGCGCAACAGCGAACCCATCCTCATCGGGATTGCCGGTTCGCTCACCGACCCGGTCGGCGCGCCGATGCTGCGCGGCGCCGAGCTCGCCACCGAGGAGATCAACGCGCACGGCGGCATCGGCGGCCGGCCGATCGAGCTGGTGGCGCGGGACGACTTCGCCGACCCCGACTCGGCGGTGTTCGTCGCGTCCGACCTGTACAAGGCGGGCGTCGTGGCCGTGGTCGGCCACCTCTGGTCCGCCACCACGCTTGCCGCGGCACCGGTGTACAACGGTGGCGATAACCCGGTCGTGGCCATCTCGCCGTCGTCCTCGTCGCCCGATGTAAGCGCCGCCGGGCCGTACACCTTCCGGCTCTGCCCGAGCGACCTGGCGTACGGCGCCGCACTCGCCCGCTGGGCGCGCGATCGGCTCGGCTTCGAGCGCGGCGCCGTGCTCTACCTGGACGATGACTACGGCCGCGGCGTGCGGCGCACTTTCGTGCGCGACTTCACCCGCATGAAGGGGGAGGCCGTGAGCATCGATCCATATCTCGGCGACAGGCCCGATGTCGGCGTCTACCTCGACCGCGTCGCGAAGATGGGCCGCGCGCAGTTTCTGCTCGTCGCGGGCAACGAATCCGAAGCGGAGGAAGTTCTCCGCCAATCCGCCAAGCGCAAGCTTACCCTGCCGGTGCTCGGCGGCGACGGCCTCGAGGGCATCGAGGCGGCGGGCGCGCTGGCGGAAGGGGTGTACGTGTCGCAGGCCTATCTGCCGTCGCTGCCGAACCCGGCCAACCGGAGCTTCGTCGCTGCCTACCAGCACAAGTTTCCGAAGGACGGCCTTCCGAACCAGCCGGCCGCGGCGACCTACGATGCGATCTACCTGCTCCGCGACGCGATCTGGCGAGCCGGCACGAGTCGGGCGGCCATCCGTGCGGCGGTCGCCGCCATCGGCACGACCGCGCCCCCCTTCAACGGTGTCACCGGACGGATCGCGTTCGATTCGCTGGGTGACGTGCCGGACGCGGCCGTGCACCTCGCCGTGGTGCGGCACGGCGCCATGCTGCTCGCGGAGGGCCGGTGACCGTCCTCGGCAGCCTCGCGCGCCGCATCGGCGCGGGAATGTCGGTGTTGATCGCGCTCGTCTTCGCGCTCGCGGTGCTGGCGGTCGGCGCGATCCGCTCGCTCGACCGCTCGGTGAGCGAGGAGCTGGCGCTCCTCCTCCGCACGACGAGCCTGAGCAGCGCGCTGGTCAATTCGCTCACCGCGGAAATTCGCGGAGCTGAGGAGTACCTCGACCTGCCCTCGCCCGAGCAGCGGTTCGAGTTCGTGCGCCAGGGCGATTCGGCGTACGCCTACCAGCGGAGCTATCGCGACCTCCCCTCGCTCACCACCTCCGACCGCTACATCCTGAACCGCGTCGGCGCGCTGCAGGCGCGGCTCGAGGTGACGTACGCCCGCGCGCACGCGCTTACCGACTTGGGGCGCACCGAGGAGGCCCGCGCCCTCGCCGGTACGGCGCGCCCGATGGCCGACACCCTGGTGGGCGACGTGACCGCGCTGACGCTCGCACAGACGAACCGCTCGATGGCGCGCGCCGCCGAGCTCGAAGGGAGCGCCTCGCGGCGCGGGGCGCTGGTGTGGCTCATCTTTGCGCTCGCGCTCGCGGTAGCGTTCGTCACCCTGCTGTATACGCTGCGGTCGGTCAACGTGCCGCTCCGCCGGCTGGCCGGCGCCGCCGACCGGTTCGGGTCGGGCGACCTGCGCGCCGCCAAGCTCGGCGCCATGCCGGCCGAGCTTGCTCGCCTGGGCGACGCGATGGACGCGATGGCGAGCCGCCTCCGCAGCATCGTCGGGGCGGTCACGCGCGAGACCGACCAGATCACCGCGAGCGCAAGCGACTTCTCGGCCATGAGCGAGGAGCTGGCGTCGAGCAGCGGCGAGATCTCGACGGCGATGGTGCGGCTCACGACGAGCGCCGAGCAGCAGGTGGGCGGCATGCGCGACGCCGACGCGCTCCTCTCGACGCTGCGCGGCGCGGTCGGGAGCAACGCCGACGCTGCCGCAAGCGTCGTCAGTCTGGGCGAGCGGATTCGCGAGCTGGCCGCGCATCACCGCGCGAGTGTCGATGCCGCGGGCGCCACCCTGCTCGACGTGCGCGAGGTGGTGACGACCTCCGCGACGCAGGTGGAGCAGCTCGCGCAGCTGTCCGACTCGATCACCGACTTCATCGATCTCATCAAGCAGATCTCGTCGCAGACCAACCTGCTCGCGCTCAACGCGGCCATCGAGGCGGCGCGCGCCGGCGAGCATGGCCGCGGATTCGCCGTCGTGGCGGAAGAGGTCCGGCGCCTCGCCGATTCGAGCGCTGCGGCAGCCGAGGAGGTCACCCAGACCGTCGAGCTGATCCGCGACCGCATTCGGGAGGTTTCGGCGACGATGGCGGCCGGATCCGGCAAGGTGGGCGGGGTGGAAGACATCGCGTCGGGTGCGGCGCGGGGGCTCGAGGAGATCACCGTCGCCGTCGACGACGTGACCCGTGCCGCCGGCGATGTGGCCCGGCGGACCACGGAGAACCGGAAGCTGGTCGATGATTTGGGGAGCAAGACGGCCGAGGCGAGCCGCACGGCGGCGGAGCACGCCGCGATGGGTGAGGAGGTGACGGCGGCGGCGGAGGAACAGAGCGCCTCGACGGAACAGATCGCCTCGTCCGCCAGCGATCTGGTGCAAGGGGCTCAGCGACTCTCCGGGCTCATGGGCGACTTCAAGATCTGACTAGCGGCGCCGGCCGCTCTTTGCCGCCTTTTTGACCGTCTTTACCGTCCTCACGGGCTTCACCGCCTTCGCCTTGGCCCTTGCCTTCTGAGCCTTGGCGTGGGCCGCCGCGCGCTCGACCCGCTTCCGCTCGGCCTCCTGCACGTCGGCAAGCAGGCGGTCGCCCTCGTCCGCCGCGAGCAGCCCGCGCCGCACCGCATAGCGAACCAACTCCTCGGCATCGGCAAGCGCGAACTCACCGATCCGGGCGGCGGCGCGAATCGTGTTCACGAGCGCATCCGCCACCGGGCTCCGCAACACGTTTGCGATCCCCGGGAGGGTCTCGAGAAGGGTCGAGATCTGGGAACCGCCGAGCTCCGACGCCACTGGGCCTCCTTGGCCAAGCTCCGAGGCGGCAACGTATCACGGGTGAGTGGGGACGTCAAGCGGCGTATGGGTTGCTACTTCGCTACGACAAGCTCTCCCCGCATATCGTACGCCCGGTGGGGAACGCTGTAGAACACGTATCGGCCTGGCGGGAGCGGAGGCACAACGATCCGGTACTCGGCACCGTTGGCGGGGAGCACGGGACCGCTCAAGTCGCCGGACCGGTCCGGCATGGCGGCGTTGAGGGCCGCGTGGGCGTTGGGCGAGATGCCGGCCGGCTCGAAGGCAATGCTGTGCGGGGCGCCGCTCACCACCCGGAAACGGAGCACGTCGCCGACTCGGGCGGTCACCCGCTCCGGAACGAATCGGTGAAGCTGTTCGGATATCTCGACTTCGAGTCTCACCACGTGCACCGCTTGCGCGGTCAGAGCGCGCGGTGCGGCCACCCCGAGCCCGAGGGCAACGAGCAAGGCAAGGGCTGGCCGACCCGAGTTCGGGGCCATGGCACAGCCCGAATGTGCGTCAGACACTTTGCGTCGTCCTTCGGCTCGTTCTAGATTGGGCGTGGGTGGGATTTTGTCGTCCCCTGTTCACTGTTGTCCCACCGGAAGGGCCGACTGTGGGTCGTCGGGGAGTCAAGGAATATCGAGCACCTGAGGCGTTGATCTTGATCGCGGCCGATCGGGACCACAAGCCTCTGGTTTGCCCCTCGTGTAGTTCGGCGTCCATCGAGCGCATCCCTCCGCGGGATGCGGCAGACTCCGATCAGCATGGCGGCCGGGTGACGTTGCACTGCGGCTCGTGTGGTCGCACGGCGGTCTACATCGACCGCGGGCCGACCCGCGCGGCCACGGCCGACGCGTCGAGACCACGGCGTTAGCGCGGTCACGCCGCCTGCGTCACCGCGCTGACGCCCTGGCTCGGCGGATCACCGCGACGCGGTGCCGAGGGATCACTCAGGCACGGTAAAGAGGCGTCCCCAGCGAACCGCCGAAACGAACGGCAGCGAGCGCCAACTGGCCGGATCGTAGCTGAAGTACACCAGGAGCGGGCGCCCCCGCACATTTTCCCGCGGGAGGAAGCCCCAGTAGCGGCCGTCGTACGAGCTGTCCCGGTTGTCTCCCATCATGAAGAACGAATCGGCCGGCACCACGATCGGTCCCCAATCCTGCAGGTCGGGGCGATAGGTGGCCCGGTCGCGATTGACCAGGTGGGGCAACTGCCACGCGCGCATCTTGGCTCGCTCCGCCGCATCCTCCGAGCGCGTCGGATCGGTGTGGATCACGTACGGCTCGTCCACCTTCCGGCCATTGCGATAGAGCTCGCCGTTTTCCATCGAGAGCGTGTCGCCCGGCATGCCGACGAGCCGCTTCACGATCTTGAGCCCCGGTTCTTCCACCGAATCGAAAACCAGCACGTCGTTGCGTTCCGGCTCGCGCACGGCCGGCAGGTGCGCGTGCACCAGCGGCACCTCGGCGCCGTACAGCGCCTTGTTCACGAAGAGAAAGTCGCCGATGAGCAGCGTGTTCTCCATGCTCCCTGACGGGATCCGGAACGCTTCCACCAGGAAGGTGCGGAGCAGGAACCAGACGGCGAGCGCCACCACGATGGACTTGGTCCATTCCCAGAGCCAGGTCGCGAACGAGCGGCCGGGCGGAGTGGGCGTCGCGGTATAGGACGTTTCGTTGCGGGAGGACACGGTCATGTCGGCGGTACTCGATCTGCTTCAAAGGGATATTGGAATCGCGCGCCGGGAACGTTGGAGCTCCGGCGCGGCATCCTGAAAGATGCCCTCACGCGCAAACGGCCGCCAGCTTGTGCCGCACGTGCGCCACGCGCGCGCTCAGCCGAGCGCCGCGAGCACCTCGGCGGCGTGCCCCTCGGGCTTGACCTTTTCGAAGATGCGGGCGATCCGACCGTCGGGCCCGATCAGGAACGTCGTGCGCAGGATGCCCATGTAGGTCCGGCCGTACATCGACTTTTCGCCCCAGACTCCATACGCCTGCGCCACGTCGTGTTGCTCGTCGGCCAGAAGCGGGAACGGCAGCTCGTACTTTCGCTTGAACTTGTTGTGCGAGGCGACCCCATCCGGGGAAACGCCGAGCACCACGGCGCCGCGCTGCTGGACATCGCGCCAATGATCGCGGAATCCGCAGGCCTCGCGGGTGCAGCCGCTGGTGTCGTCCTTGGGATAGAAGTAGAGCACCACCGGCTTCCCGGCGAAATCGGCGAGCGACACCATCGAGCCGTTGTCGGCCGGCAGGGTGAAGTTGGGTGCCCCGTCGCCGGGGGCGAGCTTGGCGGCGGGCTTACGCGTAGGCACTACCGGGGTGCCTTGTCGGCAGCGCCCCGGCTCGGCGCCGCAGCGCTGTCCGCCGGAGTCACCACCTCCCGCTGAACCACCTGAGCGGCGACCGGCGCGCCCTCGAAGAGCCGTTCCTGTCCGCCCACGACCACCTGGTCGCCGGCGTCGACGCCGCTCCGCGCTTCGACGAACCCGGGCGTGCGCACGCCGAGCTCGACTTCGTGCCGCGTCGCCGTGCCGCCGCGCGCCACCCAGACGAACGTGGAGCCGTGGAGCGGGACCACCGCGTCCTCCGGAATCACGACCGCACCGGGCCGCACCGCGGTTGCGAGGCGCGCCTCGATGAACATGCCCGCCTGCAGCTCCCGCCTGGGATTCGGCACTTGCGCCTTCACCGTGATCGTGCGGGCCGGCAGCTGCACCACCGGATCGACGAAGTCCACGACGCCGCTGAACTCACGTCCCGGCAGCGCGGCCACCCGGAACGCGACGCGCTGTCCAATCCGGAGCTGGTCGGCATAGCGCTCGGGCACCTGGAAGGAGGCGCGCTCGGGATCGAAGGTCTGGAGCATCACGAGGCGCGAATCGGTCGTCAGGTAGTCGCCGAGGCTCACGAGCCGCCGGCCCGCGACGCCGGAGAACGGGGCGCGTACGGTCGTCCGGGTGAGCCGCAACGTCAGCAGATCGAGCTGGGCTTGCGTACTCCGCGCGGTGGCCTCCGCGCGTTCGAGATCCGCCTGGGACGAGGCGCGCTGCGCCATGAGGTCGCGGGTGCGCGCGAGGGCCTGCCGGGCGAGGTCGCGGTCGGCCTCGGCCCGCGCCACCTCCGCGCGGAGCTCCGCGTCATCCACCTTGAAGAGCGGCATCCCCCGGGTGACCTGGGCGCCTTCCCGCACTAGAATCGCCACGAGCCGCCCCTCGACATCCGGCCTGAGCTCGATCGACTGCACCGCTTCGATCTGCCCCGACGCCTCGATGGCGTCCACCACCGTGTCGGTGCGCGCGACGGCGATCTCGACCGGCATCGCGGGGGGGCCCCCGGCAGCAGCGCCTTTCGCACCGCCGCCCGCGCGGGACTCAGGCACCGCCTTGCCGCACGCAGACGCCGCGAGTGCGGCGGCGAGTGCCACGCCGAGTACTCTCTTCACTGGGCGCCCCCGCTCGGAAAGAGCCGGCGGCCGAGGATTACCTCGAGGCCGGCGAGCGCAAGCCGGGTGGCGTAGTTCGCCTGCACCAGATCGGCCTGCGCCTGGGTGAGACTGATCTGCGCGTCGAGCAGCTCCAGGATCGTGGTGGCGCCGGAGCGGTAACGCGCGTCCTGCACGCGGAAGTTTTCGGCCGCCGCTGCGAGGGCGCTGCGCGAGAGCGCGATCGTCGCCTGCGCCGTACCGTAGGCGTCGTATGCCTCGGTCACGTCGCGGCGCGCCCCGCGCTCCAGGTCCTCGCGAACCGCGCGCGAGACGTCGCGGTCGACCCGGGCAGCCGTGATCCCCGCTTCGCGGACGCCGAGATCCCATACCGGCAGGCTCACCGTGAGCGTGAGCGCCGAAACGTTCCGCGCCTTCGGGAAGAAGCGAGTGTCGAACGTGGTGTTCGTGCCCGAGAGCGTGAGCGTCGGCAGGTACTCGCCGCGACGCCCGCGCAGCACGGCGGCGGCAGCGCGCTCGTTGGCCCGCGCGGCGCGATACTGCGGCCCCTGCTGGAGCGCCTCCTGCACGGCAGCCGGCAGCGTCACCGGCAGCTCCGCCGGGGGGACCGTGTCAGCCGCTTCGGCCGCCACCGCGCCGCTCTCCCCCACCCTGCGGCCGAGCTGAAGCTGCGCCACCCTGAGCGCGGCCGATTGCCGCGTGAGGTCGATGCGCGCCCGGGTGACTTCCAGCACGAGCTGCAGCGAATCGGTCTGCACCGCCGCGCCGGAGATGACGCGGGCCCGGGCGACGGCGAGCTGCTCCTCGGCACGGCGCACCCGATCCGTCGCGACCGTGAGCAGCGCCTGATCGGCCAGCACGCCGTAGAAGTCGGACTCGACCAGGAACGCGGTGCGGAACCGCTGCTGCATCCCGGTGGACTGCGCGTTCTCGAGCTCGGCCGTCGTCGCGCGCAGGTCGGTGAGCTTGCGCACGCTCAGCAGCTCGTAGCGAGCCGTGAGCGTCGCGTTCACCGACGAGGCCGTCGGCTCGCCGGTGCCGATGTTGAAGAATTCCGTGGAGTAGCGCGTGGCGTCGAGCTCGGCAGTGAGCGCCGGCACTACGAACGCGAGCCGGGCCGCCTTGCGCCCCCATTCGGCGTTGTCGATCTGGCCGAGCGCGCGCACATAATCGGGGTCGAGGCGCGTGGCACGCCGGAGCGCGTCGGCCAGGGTGACCTGCGGGATCGAGTCCTGAGCCGAAGCTGCGATCGGCGCGGCGAGCGCGCCGCCCACGAGGGCCGCCGCGAACATCGCCCTCACTCCGCCTCCGCGGCGGCCGGCCGCGCGCCGGCGACGGGCCGGACGGCGCCCGCCCGCGCGCGCAGGCCGTCGAGCAGCACATAGACGACGGGCACCAGCAACAGCGTGAGCAGCGTGGAGACCAGCACGCCGCCGACGATGGCGTAACCCAGCGGGCGCCGGCTGGCCGACCCCGCGCCCAGGCCGAGCGCCACGGGCAAGGCGCCCATGATGGTTGCGACCGAGGTCATGAGGATGGGCCGGAGCCGGATGCGGCCGGCCTCGCGCACGGCCGCCGCGGCATCGAGCCCGCGCTCCTTGAGCTGGTTGGCGTACTCGACCAGCAGGATCGAGTTCTTGGTGACGAGGCCGATGAGCAGGATCATGCCGATCTGGCTGTACAGATTGATGGTGGACCCGGCCAGATAGAGGGTCACCAGCGCCCCGGTCACGGCGAGTGGCACCGCGAGCAGCACCGTGAACGGATGGATCAGCGACTCGAATTGTGAGGCGAGCACCATGAACACGACCAACAGCGCCAGGAGGAAGGCGAAGTAGAGCGCGCCGCCGCTCTCCTCCAGCTCGCGCGATTCCCCGGCGAGCGCCGTCGTGCTCCCCTTGGGCAGCACCTCGTTCGCCGCCCGGCGCAGCGAGTCGAGAGCCTCACCCAGTGTGAAGCCCGGGGCGAGGCTCGCGGTGAGCGTGAAGCTCCGCACCCGGTCGAAATGGTTCAGCGCCCGCGGTCCGACGCCCTCCTTGACGCTGGCCACCGCGTCGAGCTTGACCAGCGCATCGTCGCGGCCGCGCACATAGAGGCCGGTCATGTCGCTCGGCGTAGCCCGCTCCTTCGGCTCGAGCTGCACGATGACGTCGTACAGCTTGTTGTTGCGGGTAAAGGTGCTCACCCGCGTGCCGCCGAGCAGGGTCTGCAATGTGGTGGCGACGTCGCGCACCGGCACGCCCAGATCCTCGGCGCGGTCGCGGTCGAAGCTCACCGTGAGCTCCGGTTTGTTCACCCGGAGGTCGGTGTCCACGTTGATCAGGCCTTTGATGCCACGCGCCCGCGCCACGAAGCTGTCCGCCGCCGACGCAAGCAGGCCGAAATCCGGATGCTGCACCACGAACTGCACCGGACTGCCGAAGCCGAACGCCGGCGGGTTGCTCGCGAACGCCATCACGCCCGGTACGGCAAAGAACTGCGGCTGCACCTCGGCCAGGATGGCGTCGACCGAGCGCGTGCGCCGCGACCAGTCCTCGAGGTTGGTGAAGATGAGGCCGCGGCTCACGCCGTCGCCGACGTTGACGACGCTGAAGAAGCTCTCGACACCTTTCGTGCGGCCGAGGATGGCCTCGATCCGCCGCTGGTAGCCGTCGGTGTAGCCGAGCGACGAGCCCTCCGGCGCGATGATGAACGAGAGAAACCACCCGCGGTCCTCCGGCGGCACGAACTCGCGCTTGAGCGCGGCGAAGAGCGCCACGGCCAACCCCACCATCGCGAGCGCGCCGAGCACCACGGCGCCGCGCGCACGGAGCGCGCGGTCGAGCAGACGGGCATAGGTGTTGGCAAGCCGGTCGAATCCGTGCTCCAGCGCGCGGTAGATCCGGCCATGGCGCGCGGGCAGGCGGAGAATCTTGGCGCAGAGCATCGGCGTGAGCGTGAGCGCCACGAGGCCGGAGATAGCCACCGATCCGGCCACCGCGATGCCGAACTCGTTGAACAGCCGACCGGTGGATCCCTTGAGGAAGGCGAGCGGCGTGAACACCGCGATGAGCGAGATCGTCGTGGCCACCACGGCAAAGGCGATCTCGCGCGTTCCCTGCGTCGCCGCCTCTTCCGGCGATTCGCCCAGCTCCTCCTGGTGCCGGTAGGCGTTCTCCAGCACGATGATCGCGTCGTCCACCACGATGCCGATGGCGAGCGTGAGCGCGAGCAGCGTCAGGTTGTTAATGGAGAAGCCGAGGAAGTACATCACCGCGAACGTCGAGACGATCGACGCCGGGATGGCGAGGCCCGGGATGATCGTGGCCCGGAGGTTACGGAGGAACACGAAAATGATCACCACCACAAGCAGGCCCGCGATGAGGAGCGTATCCTCCGCCTCGCGGATCGAGCGCTTGACGAAGATCGCATCGTCGAACGCCACGTCCAGCTTGACGCCCGGCGGGAGCCCCTGCTGGATCGCGGGCAATGCGCGGCGGATCTCGTCGGAGACTTCGATGAGGTTTGCCTTCGATTGCCGGATGACGCCGATGGCTACCGACGGCGTCTGGTTGTAGCGGAGCGCGCTGCGATCGTCCTCGGCCCCGAGCTCGACCCGGCCCAGGTCCTTGAGCTTCACCAGCCGGCCGCCGGCGTTCGACACCGTGAGCTCGGCGAATTCTGCCGGCGACTTGAGCTCGCCCAGGGAGCGCACGGTAAACTCGCGGCGGTCCGACTCGATGCGTCCGGCGGGGATCTCGACGTTGCGGCTCCGGATGGCGCTCTCGACATCCTGCACCGTGAGCCCGCGTGCGGCCAGCTCCTCAGCCGAGAGCCAGACGCGCATCGAGAAGCGCCGCTCGCCGTAGATGCGTGCCTGGCCCACGCCCGGGAGTGTCTGCAGGCGCGCCTTGACCAGGCGGTCGGCAATGTCGCTGAGCTGCAGCAGGTCGTAGTTCGCGCCCGAAAGCGCGAGCCAGAAGAACGGGTTGGCGTCGGCCTGCTGCTTGGCCACCACCGGCTCGCGCACGTCTTCGGGAAGCCGGCCGCGCACCCGCGCGACTTTATCCCGGACGTCCTGGGCCGCCGCCTCGACCGGGCGGTCGAGGTTGAATTCGAGCGTGATGTTGCTGAACTGCTCTTCGCTCGAGCTCGTGAGGGTGCGGAGGCCCTCCACGGTGCTGAGCTCTTCCTCCAGGATGTCGGTCACGGCCGACTCGACCACCTGGGGGTTGGCCCCGGGGAGCTCGGTCGAGACCGAGACGATCGGCGGGTCCACGTCGGGGTACTCCCGCACGGAGAGCCGGGTGTACCCGATGACGCCGAACAGGACGAGCCCCGCGCTCACCATGCTGGCAAACACCGGGCGTCGGATCGACAGGTCGGAGATCTTCATCGTCGGCGCCGGGCGGTGAAGCCGTGAGCAGTCGTGAAGCCGATCGCGGGAGCGTCAGGAATCCTTGGGTGTACTACGCGCCGCTGGCCGGGGAGATTCAGCCGGCCCGCGTTTCGGGTTACATTGTCCCTCTCCACCCCGTCACGCTCGCACCTTCGACAGGCTCGCATGAACGCGCCCAGGCTCACCTCACGACAGCAGGCGCAGGCCGCGTACCTCCAGACGGTTGCGCCCAAGCTCGACCGGATGCGCAGCGTGATCGAGCAGATGGGGGCGCTTCAGGCGGACGAGACCACGATCCGCGCCTTCACCCGGTCGCTCGACGAGCTCAAGGCAAATACCAGCGCCCTCAATCTCTCGGCGCTGGCCGAGACGGCCGGCCTCATGTCCACTCTCGCCCGGCGCGGCGGCGGCATCCAGATGAAGGTGCGGGGATTGCGTGAGCTTTGGGGGAGTCTCAAGGTCAACTACGAGGGCGCGCTGCGCCAGGCAACGACACCGGAGCCCGCGGCCGGCGATGGGTGCCCGACCGGCGGCTGACCCGCGGCTCAGCGGCGCCGCACCACCATCCGATCGATCACGGGGCCGAGCATGAGGACGATCGCCGCGTTGACCAGCACGCCGATGAGAAGCGAGACGAACGCGAGCGCAAAGAGGATACCCCCGGCCCCGACTGCCGCGAACAGCACGCCGAACCAGTACCAGAACACTGTCGCTCTCCTTGAGAGGGCCGTCGGATGCGGCGAGCCGGTAGATTAGCCGACGCTACGCCGGCCCGCAACCGCCGGCGCCGCTCCCGCCGCTCCCGCGGCGGATGCCGATGTCGCTAATCGGAGGTCGCCCTATGCGCCTGCATCTGACACTTGCCGCGCTCACGCTCATTGTGGCGCCGCTCGCCACCACTCGGCTTGCGGCGCAGGGCGCCAAGCGCCCCGCCAAGGCCGCCGATCACGACCGCGCCGCGAAGGTCGACGCCGACTTACCGCCCGGATGGACCGCTCGGACGGACAGCGATTCCGATCTCGTAGACGTGAAATTCGTTACTATGGCCCCCGGCTACCATGTGACTCTGGGGCCCGCCGCGATCCTCTATCGGGCGGCCGACAAGATGACCGGCCCCTTCCACGTGTCGGTCACGTTCACCCAGACCAAGGCGCCACCCCATCCGGAGGGCTACGGGATTTTCATCGGCGGAAAGAACCTAGACGGCCCTGCCCGGCAATACACCTACTTCATGATCCGCGGGGACGGCCGGTACCTCATAAAGCGCCGCAGCGGCGACAGTACCTCGAGCATCATTTCGGGGTGGTCGCGCCATCCCGCGATCGTGCACGCCGACCGGAGCGGCAAGGCCACCAACGACCTCGAGGTGGTCATGGCGCCGGACAAGGCGAGCTTCATGGTGAACGGGCGGGAGGTCTACAATGCCGACCCGCGACTCTTCGATGCGGCCGGCATCGTGGGACTCAGGATCAATCACAACCTGGACCTGCATATCGCGGACTACACGGTCACCAAGCAGTAGCCGCTAGGGAGCGGTAACGGCCTTGTACCGGGAGGCGAGCGCCGCGCGCGCGGCCTCCCGGACCGGAGCATCACCCTCCCGCGCCACCCGCTCCAGTGCTGCCGCCGCAAGCCCGCCGGACGCCCGCGCCAGTGCGGCCACCGCGGCGCGGCGCCGGGTCACGCCGAATCCACGCATCGCAAAGAGCTTGCGCCGCGCGAGGGCGGCGCTCGCCAGCGCGTCGCATGTGTCCGCCGACGCGATCGCGCCGAGGGCGCGCGCCACGGCAGCCCAGGCGGCGGCATCGCGCTCCTGCCGGAGCGCCGAGGTGAGCGCGTCGGCGAAGGCCGCTGCCTCGGGGCGGGCGAGTGCCGCAGCAGCGGCCGCGCGCGTGCCCGCAGAGGGATGCGCGAGGGCGGATCGGAACGCATCGGCCGATGCATCGAGCGGAAATTCCGCCAACGCGTGCAGCACCGCCGCCCGCACGCGCTCATCGCCGTGGCCGAGGCGCCGTTGCAGCGGTTCGAGGGCCTCAGGCCTGCGCTGGCGGCCCAGGATGAGCGCGGCGTGACGCACCTCGTGCCAGTGCAGGCTCGCGAGCAGCGGCGCCACGCACACGAACGCCTCGTCCATTTCCCCCAGCGCGTCGTAGAGGAACTCGCTCCCCGCCACGCCCTCGCTCCGGCAGATGGCCGCAAGCATGACCTCGGCGCCGGCCAGCCCGGCCCATTGGAGCACGCCCGCGGCGGCGTTGCGGAGGCCGGGCTCGCGGAGCGCCACGCCCACCATCCCGTCGAGCGCGGCGGGCGGGAGGTGGCGACGCGCCACGATGCCGAACGTCCGCCGCGCTTCTGCCGGGACCCGCGGCGCGTACGCGCGCAGGCAATCGGCCAGCTCGAGCGCGTGCTTCCAACTGCTGAGGAGCGCGGCGTGATCGAGTCGGTTGAGGAGTTGCGCGATTTCGATTTCGTGATGCTTGAGGGCGCGAAGGCGGCGCTCGCCGCGGGCGCGGCGGTCAGCGGCAGTGCGATGCTCGCGCGCTCGCCAGCGGGCCCCGAATGCGCGGCGGCGCTCGAGCCAATGCCGGCGGTCGGTGTCGTCACGCGGGGGTCCGAGCGGATCGCTCGCGGGACCGCCGGTAAAATCGAAGCCCGCACGCGCGACCGCGACCAGCGCCTCGATCCGCACGTGCGCGCTGGCCACGACCGGGGTGGTATCGTGCGAGAGCGCGCGCGCCAGCACCAGCAACTCTCGCGCGCTCGCGCCCGCCGCTACGTGCAGCGCGTCGATCTGCCGCGCGCGCAGGCGGCCGGAAAGCGAGAGCCCGTCGTCGGGAATGCCGCGCTCTACGCCGCCCTCGACGCTCACGGCGCGCGCCGATACGGCTCGGCAGGCGGCGGCGAGCGCCAGGTCCTGGGCGGCATCGTTGCCGGGGTCGACCCGGAGCAGCGCAACCAGATCTCCAAACCGCTTCACAAAGTCAGCGTGAGATTCCACCGGCGCTCCAAGGGCTCAATAGCCGCGGTGACCCGCGGACAACGTGCACTCGACATACCAACCGTGCGTCAGCGGACCGGCGGTGCGAAATATCGCGGCGATAGTCATTTAGACGCAGGATGGTGTAGTAGTCGCCCACGTAACTCCGTAGCGCGGGCCCCTCGAACCGTGGCCCCGTTGCGCCTCTATTGCGCCGCTTCCGGGATCTCCTTTTCTTGAGAGCCATGCCAGTCGAGCCTCCGGTCGCCGGAGATGTCGAGCTCGCGGCGGCCCTGCTCCAGGCTGCCGTCACCGCCGCGCTCGCCGTCCTCTGCGGGTTCTTGTTCCAGCGCTACCGAAAGCCCTACTTCGCCTGGTGGAGCGCCGCCTGGGCACTCTACCTCCTGCGCCTCGGGGCGATACTCAGTTTCCTCACCAGCGGCGAGCGAAGCTGGCTCTTCTGGCATCAGGTTGTGACCGGGTGGACGGCGCTCGCGCTCCTCGGGGCGGCGCTCGTCTTCTCGCGCGGCTTCCGCTGGCGCTGGGCCTATCTGCCGATCGCCCTCTTTCCAGTCGTCTGGTCGTACATCGCGATCTACCGCATCGATCGATTCGCCTGGGCTGCGGGGCCGGCCGTCGGATTCTTGAGCATCGCGACGCTGTGGACCGGGTGGGTGTTCCTGCGCTACCGCTTCCGAGTGGCGTCGACCGGCGCGGCGCTGCTCGCGGCGGCGTTCGGGCTCTGGGGCCTCCACCATCTGGACTATCCGTTCCTCCGCGCGCGGGGGGCATGGGCGCCCTGGGGCTACTACCTCGATATTCTGTTCGAGCTTGCGGTGGGCGCCGGCATTCTGCTGCTCGTCGTCGATGATCTGCGCCGCGGCCTCGGCGCGCTTTCCGCGCTCTCGGGCGATCTCCAGCGTCGAGGCCGCGCCGGCGACGTGCTGGACGGGCTGCTCGCGCGCCCGCTCACGCTCCCGGCCGTGACCGGCAGCGCGCTCTATCTGCTCGACGGCGCGGGCGGTGGCCGCTTCGTCCACGGCCATGGTGTGGCGGCGCCCTGGACCGACATCCATCCGACCGGCGCCGCAGCGGCGGTTCTTGCGCAGGCCGTTGCGGCGGGCCGGCCGAGGGTTACTAACGATTGGGTCGACCCCTGCCCTGAACGCGCGGCGCGGTACGCCTACGCGGCCGTGCTCCCCGTGCTCACGGGGGACGTGGTGACCGGCGCGCTCATCATCGTGGGCGACACGCGCGACCCGTTCACCGCGCTGGACGACGGTTTCCTGGTCGCGCTGGGCCAGCAGGTGGGCGCGGCGCTCGAAAACGCGGAGCTCTACGAGCGGTTGCAGGCGCGCACGGTCGAGCTCGGGCGTCTCTCCGCCCGCATGGTGGAGCAGCACGAGGAGGAGCGGCGCCGCCTTTCCCGCGAGCTGCACGACGAGACGGCTCAGGTCTTTTCGGCCGTCAAGATGGAGCTGGGCGTGGTGCGGGAGAGCGCCGCACCGCCGGCGGTGCAGCGGCTCGACCGCGCGCTCGAGCTGGTCGACGCGGGCATCCGCAGCATCCGCAACGTCACCAACGAGCTGCGCCCGTCGCTGCTCGACGACCTCGGGCTATTGCCGGCGCTTCGCTCGCTGGTGGCGGAGTTCGGCGACCGGAGCGGCCTCGCCGTGGCGCTCGACGCGCCGCCGGCGCTGCCGCAGATCTCGAAGGAAGCGGAGGTGGCACTCTTCCGCGCGTTGCAGGAGGCGCTCTCCAACATCGCGCGGCATGCGGGGGCGCGGGCAGTGGAGGTGGCGATCGGAGTGCGCGGCGACGGGCTCGTGCTCGCGGTCTGCGATGACGGTTCCGGCTTTCCGGGTTCCGCGGCAGGGCGCGAGCTCGAGCGCAACGGGCACATGGGGCTTGCGGGCATGCGCGAGCGCATCAGCGCGCTGGGCGGCACCGTCGTGGTCGAGAGCCGGCCGGGTGCAGGTGCCCGGGTCGAGGTGCGGGTGCCGGCGCCCGCCGGAGCACGGGGGTGAGCGACGCACCGATCCGCGTGCTGGTGGCCGACGACCACACCGTCGTGCGTGAGGGTATTCGGCACGTCCTGGAGAGTGAACCGGGGTTCGAGGTGGTGGCCGAGGCGGCGAGCGGCGCCGATGTGGCGGAGCTCGTCGAGCGCCACCGCCCTGACGTGGCGGTGCTCGACATTTCGATGCCGGGTGAATCCGGGCTCGAAGCGGCCGCGCATCTCCGCCGGGCGGCGCCCGAAACGCGGGTGCTCATCCTCAGCATGCACGACAACCCCGAGTACGTGCTCGAAAGCGTGCGCGCCGGTGCGCATGGGTACCTGCTCAAGGACACCGCCGCCACCGAGCTCCGCCGCGCGGTGCGCGCGGTGCACGAGGGCGAGGCGTTCTTCAGTCCGCCGGTGGCGCGGCGGCTCACCGACCTCGTACGCGGCGAGCTCGAGCGGGAGCGGCTGAGCGGCGACCTCGGCTCTCTCACTGCGCGCGAGCGCGAGGTGTTGCTCGGTATCGCGCTCGGCCGCACCAACAAGGAGATCGCGGCCGGGCTCGGTATCAGCCACCGCACAGTCGAAAGCCACCGCGAGAGCCTCATGCGCAAGCTCCGCATCCGCACCGTCGCGGGCCTCACCAGGTTCGCCCTCGAGACCGGCGTCGTCGGCGGCGCCTGACCAAAGGCCATACACCCCAACCAACGCATCATGGCACCAACCGGCATCGTCATGCTCAATCTGGGCGGCCCCGCGACACTCGACGCCGTCGAGCCGTTCCTGCTCCGCCTCTTCGAGGATCGTGAGATCATCCAGCTTCCGTTCCAGCGATTCCTTGGACCATTCATCGCGAAGCGCCGGGCGCCCAAGGTGCGCGGACTCTACGAGGCCATCGGCGGCGGCTCACCGATTCGGCGCTGGACCGAGTCGCAGGGGCGCGGCATGGTGGAGCGGCTCGACCGCCTCTCGCCGGCCACGGCGCCGCATCGCTTCTACATCGCCTTCCGCTACACGACGCCATTCAGTGAGGACGCCCTCCGCGCCATGCGGGCGGATGGGGTGGAGCGCGCCGTTGCGTTTACCCAGTATCCGCAGTGGTCCTGCACCACCACCGGGTCGAGTCTCAACGAGCTGTGGCGCGCCTCGGCGCGCCTCGGGCTCGAGAACGCCTTCCGCTGGAGCATCATCGATCGCTGGCCGGTGCATGAGGGGTTCATCGCCGCGATGGCGGAAACGGTGCGCGAGGGCCTTGCGCGGTTTGCCGAGGAGGATCGGGGCAAGGTGCTCATCCTCTTCAGCGCGCATTCGCTGCCGATGAGCGTGATTCACCGCGGCGACTCGTATCCGCAGGAGGTCGGGGCCAGCGTGCAGCGGGTGATGGAGGCGCTCGGATTCTCCCACCCCTTCGTGCTGGCGTATCAGTCGGAGGTGGGACCGGTGAAGTGGCTGGGGCCGAGCACGGAGCGCACGATCGAGCTGCTCGCCGCACGGGGCCACCGGCACGTGCTCGTGGTGCCGATCGCGTTCACCAGCGATCACATCGAGACGCTCTCCGAGCTGGACCGCGAGTACGGCCACCTGGCGCGGGAGTGCGGCATCACCCACTTTCACCGCGCGCCCGCGCTCAACGACCGGCCGCGTTTCCTCGATGCGATGGCGGACCTGGTGCGGGAGCATCTCGCGTCCGGACGACCGTACGGCTCGCAGTACGCGACGACGTGCGCGGGATGTACCAATCCACAATGTCGGAAGGTGCTGCGGCCCATCGGATGATGCACCCGCCGCGCGCGAGGCGGCGTCGCTGCTGCGTCAGCCTTCGCGCTCGCGGATTGCCTTGCTGGCAGGGTAGAGCAGCCGCCGGACGAGCCGGCTCGTCATCCGGCGCAGTACCTCCTGCTCGCGCTCGGTGAGCGACGGCAGCTCGGCCAGCGCGCGCTCTGCTTCTTCGGCGGCAAGCCGCGCGCCGAGCCGGTGCAGCTCGGCCAGGTGCGGCGCGGCGGCGCGATTTCGGAGCAGCCGGCGGAACTGCACCAGCTCCTGCCGCAGAATCTCTTCGGCGGCGTCGAGCGCGGGCGACGTGCTTGCGGTGACGGGGCAGTGCTGCATGCGGAGATCGTCGAGATCGAACAGCCGCACGCCCGGCACGTCGCGGGCGAGGGATTCGACATTGCGGGGCACGGCCAGATCGAGCACCACGATCGGACGCCCCGCGCGCGCCGCCACGGCCGCCTCGAGCGCCGCGGCCGAGAGGACGGGATGCGGCGACGCCGTCGCCGTGACCACGACGTCGGCATCGGCGAGCGCAGCGGGCAATTCATCCCAGTGCGCGCTGGCCGCCACGTCGCTCGTCGCGGCGAGCGCGCTGGCGCGGTCGTCGTGGTGATTCACGACGATGGCCGAGCCGCCCGGCTCATCCTCGAGTGCGCGGAGCACGCCCTCGGCCGCCTCGCCCGCGCCGAGCACGAGCACGGCGCGCCCCGCGAGCGAGCCTCCCCAGCAGAGCCGCGCGTGCGAAAGCGCAGCGCTGCTCACCGACGCCGGGTGGAGGCCCAGCGTGGTTTCGTGCCGAGTGCGGCGCCCGGCCGTGAGCGCGGCGCAGAACGCCGCGTCGATCTGCCAGTTGGTGGCGCCGGCCGCGCGGGCGAGCTCGTGCGCGCGCCGCACCTGGCCCAGGATCTCGCGCTCGCCGAACACCTGGGAGTCGAGCCCCGCTGCGACCCGGAAGAGGTGCCGCACGGTCTGGGTACCGCTCAGCTCGTAGCTCGCCGGTGGTGGCAGCGCGACGCCCCGCTCGGCCGCGAGCACGTGCAGCCGGCGCTCCTCCGCGTCGCCCCACCAGTAGAGCTCGACGCGGTTGCAGGTCGCGAGGACCACGCTGGGCCGCCCGGCGTCGCGCTCGCGCGCGAGCCACGCGGCAATCGCCTCCGGTTCGAGCGAAAGCCGCTCCCGGAGGCCCACGTCGGCCGTGTGATGGCTGATGCCGGCAAGCTGGAGCTGTAGCGCGGTGGGCACGGATCAACGCTAGAGCAGGCCGCGTGCTGCCGCAATCCGCGCAGGCGCGGAGATCCACCTCCGTAATCTTACGGGGACGGCTCCGGCGGACGCGGCACCCGGCCCGAGGAGCCCTCCTCGGCCGGGTCCTTCTCTGGCGGCGGCTGGCTTGTCGTGCGCCGGTCCGGATCCTGGGGGGCGGGGCGCGGAGACTTCGGTCTGCCCTTTCGCGGGTTCGTCGGCATATTCGGACTCGCTGTCGGTAACGGTTCATTCGAGGTGACTGGAACCCCATGACCCGTCTTGTGCTGCTCGGCGGCGGCCATGCGCACCTCTTCGTGCTCGAGGGCCTTGCCCGCGGATTGTTCGGTCCGGTCGACGCGACGCTGGTCTCGCCGGTGCGCCACCAGGCGTACTCCGGGATGGTGCCGGGGTTGATCGGCGGCCGATATCGGACGGAAGAGCTGTCGTTCGACCTCGAGGCGACCACGGCGCGGGCGGGCGTGACGTTTGTCTGCAGCCGTGCGCGGCGGATCCTGCCCGCCGAGCGCGAGGTCGAGCTCGAGGACGGTCGCCGCATCGGCTACGATCTTCTGTCGGTCGCCACCGGCTCGACCGTGCGCGGCACCGATCTCCCCGGCGTGCGGGAGCACGCGCTCGTCGTAAAGCCCATCGATCGCGCGGAAGTGATCGTGCCGGCCCTCGAGCAAGCAGCGGCCGAGCACGGCAGTGCCTTGCGCGTGGTCGTGGTGGGCGGCGGCGCCGCGGGCGCCGAGGTGGCTCTGGCACTCCGGGCGCGGCTCCGGACGCTTTCTGCGGCCGCATCGGCGCGGGTGGCGCTGCTGGAATCGGGCTCCGAGGTGGTGCCCGACCGTGCGCCGGCGGCGCGGCGGAAGGTGCGTCGAGCCCTCGCGCTCAACGGCATCGAGCTCAAGCTCGGCGCCCAAGTCCACGCGGTCGATGGCCGCGGGGCAACGTTGGCCGATGGCAGCACGGTCCCGATGCATCTGCTGGTCTGGGCGGCGGGCGCGGGCCCGAGCGACCTGCTCCGCGCCTCCGCGCTCGAGACCGATGCGCGCGGATTTCTTCTGGTCGACGACCGGCTCCGCTCCCTCTCGGACCCACGCATCTTCGCCGCCGGCGACGCCGCCACGCTCGCCGCGTACCCGGCGACCCCCAAGGCCGGCGTATACGCCGTGCGCGAAGGCCCGGTGCTCCGCGACAACCTCGCCGCCGCATGCCACGGACGTGACCCCTCGCGATCCTACTCCCCGCAGCACCGCTTTCTCGCGCTCTTCAACACCGGCGATGGGCGGGCCATTCTCTCGTACGGCCCGCTCGCGCTCAGGGCCCGCTGGGCGATGCGACTCAAGGATCGCATCGATCGGCGATTCATGCGGCGGTTTCAGCGGCTCGCCCTCCCCACGTCCGACTCGTACATCCCGATCAGCCGGTGAAGCTGGCCGATCAGCCGCTGGCGCTGCGCGTCGCTCATCGGCGGCGCGAAACCGGTACCGCCGCCGATCTCGTTCAGCATCGAATCGCTTAGTTCACTGAAGGTACCGGTGCCCGGCAGGCCCAGCCGGGTCCGATCCGAAGCCATCGCTTTCACCACATCGCCCAACGTGTTCTTGTAGGCGGTCAGGTTCTTGTTGAAGCGGTCGAGCGGCTCCTGTGCCATCGCATCGATCCGGGGAACGAAGCCGCGGAGCCGCGCCGGCGCCTCGAGCTCGGAACCGGTCGCGGTCTGCGCGATACCATTTTGCCTGGCTCCGCTGTCGCCGTGCGACGAGTAGACGGACGCCGTCCCCGCCGGGTTGGCATCGGGCGAGGGCTTGCTGCCGCAGGCGGGAAGCGCGATGGCCGCAGCCAGCAGCGTCGCGAGTGGGAACTGGTGGACGCGCATGATCCGGGACCTCACGGTGGGAGTCGGGGCGGGCGGTACGCCGGGTCAATTGAACGTTGCGGAGGGGCGAGGGGCGGTGTCGGCCGTCACGGGCGCGCTGGCGCCCCGCGGTGCGCCGACCTAGCGGCCGAAGATCCGCGCGAACACGCCGGTGCTGCCCGCGCCGGCCAGCGCGTCGGACATCTCGTTCATTGAGGCATAGCGGTCGTCAGGGCGGATCTCGAGCGCGCGCGCGATGATGGCGTCGAGCTTGGAGGGGAGCTCGGGGCGTACGGCGCGGAGCCGCTGCGGCCCGCCCTTGAGCCGGGCGAGCATCGCTTCCTGCGCCGTCTTGCCCGAAAAGGGCAAGCGTCCGGTGAACATCTCGAACGCGAGCACGCCGAGCGAGTAGACGTCGCTGCGCCCGTCGAGCGGCTTGCCCCGGATCTGCTCGGGACTCATGAACTCCGGGGTGCCGAGCACGATCCCGGTCGCCGTGAGCTTGACGACCTCGGGGCCGGCGCGCCGCTCCTTGGCGAGCCCGAAGTCCATGACCACCGCGCGGGTGCGGAGCGCCGCACCCGGCTGCTCGGCCGCCGCCCGGTCCGGCACCAGCATGATGTTCTCCGGCTTGAGATCGCGATGGACGATCTGCAGCTCGTGGGCGTGTTGAAGGCCCCGGCACATCTGGACCAACAGCGGAATCCCTTCGGCGGGCGAGAGTGGTCCGCGGCGGGTCTCGACGTCGCTCAGCGCCTCGCCCTCGAGGTACGGCATGACGAGATAGAGCAGACCATCGGGCGTCTCGCCGACGCGGAGAATGGGGCAGACGTTCGGGTGATCGAGCCGCATCGCGATCGAGGCTTCCCGCCGAAGTCGCTCGACCGAGCCGGGGTCCCGCGAGAGCCGGGGCGTCAACACCTTGACCGCGACTGCCCGTCCGTCCCCGATGGCTTGGGCCAGATAGACGTACGACATCCCGCCCTCGCCCAGGCGCCGGGTTATCTGATAGCGGCCGTCGAGCACCTGCCCGGTGAGGCTGGTGTAGATCGCGTCGGCGCGCGCGCCAGGACCGGCTCCGGCCGACGATTCGGCCCCGCCGTCCAGTGCGCCCCCGGCCTCCTGTTCAGGCGGGACACGCGATGCGGGGCGGGGCCCGGCGCCGGCGTCCACTTCGACCAGCGGCGTGCCGTCGCGGGTGCAGAAGCGGGCGGGTGAAGCGTAGTGGGCGTGACACCGCGGGCAGCGGCGATTCTTCAATCGCGGAACCGATTGCGGCCGTCGTTCTTGGCGCGGTAGAGGTGGTTGTCGGCCAATTTGAGGAGTGACTGGCCATCCGAGATGCGCTCGTCGGGGAAGGACGCGAGTCCGATGCTGATGGTGACCCGCACCGCCCGCCCCGCCTCGCCAAAATCGTGCGTGGCCACCCGCTTGAGGATGCGCTCGGCAAAGTTGCGCGACTCGGCCACCGTGGTCTCCGGCAGCAGGACCACGAACTCCTCGCCGCCATAGCGCGCCACGATGTCCACCGAGCGCTGCTCGCGGCGGAGCAGCGCCGCGAGCTGCCGCAGCACCTTGTCGCCCACCAGGTGCCCGTGGCTGTCGTTGATCTGCTTGAAGTTGTCGATGTCGATCATCATGCAGGTGAGCCGCGTGGCGTATCGGGCCGCGCGATCCATTTCCTGCTCGAGCTTCTCCATGAGCGCGCGGCGGTTGTAGACCGCCGTGAGCGGATCGGTCTCGGCGAGCTGCCGCATCTCCTCCTGGCCGGCGACGGCGTGCTCCAGATCGTACGCCGTTTCCAGCGCGGTCACCGCGGAGCGGATCACCTGCTCGGCGAACTCGAGATCGGATTCGGTGAGTGGCGAGTCATCACCCGTGGTGCGGAGGAAGAAGACGCCGGCCGGCTGGCCTTTGAGCGGAAAGCGGATGCAGATGGCCGAGCGGGTCGGCACGCGCTGCCCCTCGGCCTCCCACGCGTCACGCACCTCGCGATACAGCGGGTCGGTGCAGACATCCCGCGCGAGCACCACCTCGCCGGTCTCCAGGCATTGCCGGATCTCCGGGTACCGCCGGAGGTCCACCGGAAGGTTTCGCAGCATCGGATTTTCGTAGGCGCCGACGACCGTGGCGCCCCCTTCGCCCGGACCGGCGAGGATGATCGAGCAACGCGAGATGTTGAGCGCCTGTGCCACCCGGCGCACCAGGACCGCGTAGATCTCGTCCGGCTTGAGCGAGGTGGCCACCTCCTGCATGATGTCCACCATCTCGGAGCGGGTGCGGGCCTCGGCGCGGGCTTCGCTCAACTCGCGCCTCGCCCGGAGGTGCGCCTGCACCCGGGCCAGCAGCTCTTTGGTCTTGAATGGCTTGGGGATGAAGTCGCTGGCGCCGAGACCGAAGGAGCGGACGGTGGCCTCCTCCGGCGGCATGGACGAGATCATGAGGACCGGGAGGTCCTTGAATCGCTCGTCGGTCTTTACCCGCTCGAGGAGCTGAAGCCCGTCCACCTTGGGCATCATGATGTCGAGCAGCAGCAGGTCGTACGACTCGGCCGCGAGGTGCTCCAGCAGGTTTTCGCCGCCGGGCACGGTGGTCACGTCGTAGCCGTTCTCCCGCAGAATCCACCAGAGCGTGCGGGAGAGGACCGGGTCGTCGTCGGCAACCAGCAGTTTCTGTGCGGGGCTCATAGCGTCAAAGGTACGCGATCCACCGCCCTGGGCAGAAGGCCGGGCGGGCGGTCAGGCCGTGGGGCGGTCGTACGAGCGCGGATCGCGCCGCCGCATCACTCGGCGGCGGGCTCCGGCTCCACGTCGCCCACCACTTCGGTCCCGGTCTCGTCTTCCTTCACCACGCGGGCCACGTCCACCACGGCGTCGCCCGGATCGAGGTGCATGACCCGCACCCCCTGGGTGTTGCGCCCGATGACGCGAATGCCGTTCACCGGCACGCGGATGATGATGCCGTGGCGCGTGATCATCATGAGCTCGTCCTCGGGGATCACTTCCTTGAGTGCCACGATGGTGCCGGTCTTTTCGGTCACCTTGAAGGTGATGATCCCCTTCCCGCCCCGCCGCTGAACCCGGTACTCGGTGAGTTCGCTCCGCTTGCCGTACCCCTTCTCGCTTACGACGAGGATCGTGGCGTCACGCCGCACGACGACCATGCCGATGACCGCATCGTCCTTGTCCAGCTCGATGCCCTTCACTCCGGTCGTGGCGCGGCCCATGTCGCGCACGTCGCCCTGGTGAAACCGGATGCTCATGCCCTGCCGGGTGCCGAGGATCACGTCGCTGTTGGCATCGCAGACCTGGACATCGATCAGCTCGTCGCCCTTCTCGACGTTGATGGCGCAGATGCCGTTGGTCCGGACGTTTCCGTAGGCCGAGAGCACCGTCTTTTTCACCGTGCCGCCGCGGGTGGCGAAGATGAGGCACTTGTCCTCGGTGAAGTCGCGCACCGGCACGAGTGCCGCGATTTGCTCGTCCGGCTTGATCGCGACGCAGTTCACCACCGGCTTGCCCCGCGCGGCGCGGCTCGCCTGCGGGATCTCGTGCACCTTGAGCCAGTACGCCTGTCCCCGGGTGGTGAAGAACATGAGGTAGTCGTGCGTGCTCGCGATGAACAGGTGCTCGACCCAGTCGTTTTCCTTCAGGTCGGCGCCGTTGAGCCCGCGCCCGCCGCGCCGTTGGCGCTTGTAGGTCGAGACCGGAATCCGCTTGATGTAGCCCGAGTGGGAGATGGTGATGACCATATCTTCCTCGGCGATCAGATCCTCGACCGTGAACTCGCCCTGGTCGGCCACGATCTCGGTGCGGCGGTCGTCGCCGAAATCCTTGGCGACCTCGGCCATCTCGTCCTTGAGAATGGCCATCCGCTTGGGGCGCGAGGCGAGAATGCTCTTCAGCTCCTTGATCGTGGCGCGCACCTCCTTGAGCTCGGCCTCGAGCTTTTCGATCTCCAGCCCGGTGAGCTTGGCGAGCCGCATGTTGAGGATCGCGTCGCTCTGCTTTTCGGAGAGGCCGAACCGCTTGCGAAGCCGCGCATCAGCATCCGGCACGTCCTTCGACTGCCGGATGATCGCGACCACGTCGTCGATGTTATCGACCGCGATCTTGAGCCCTTCGAGGATGTGCTCGCGGGCCTCGGCCGCCTCGAGATCGAACTGGGTCCGGCGGACCACGATCTCGTGCCGGTGCTCGACGAAGCGCCCGAGGATTTCCTTCAGGTTCATCACCTTGGGCGCGCCGTGGTCGAGGGCGAGCATGATGACGCCGAAGGTCGACTGCATGGCGGTGTGCTTGTAGAGCTGGTTCAGCACGACGTTGGGAATCGCGTCGCGCTTGAGCTCGATCACGATCCGCATGCCGTCCTTGTCCGACTCGTCGTTCACCCCCGAGATGCCCTCGATCTTCTTGGCCATCGCCATCTCGGCGATGGACTTGACCAGGTTCTCCTTGTTCACCTGGTACGGGATCTCGGTGACCACGATCTGCGACTTGCCGCTCGACTCCTTCTCCTCGATCTGCGCCCGGGCACGCATGACCACGCGGCCGCGGCCGTTCTCGTAGGCGTCCTTGATGCCCTCCCGGCCGTAGATGTAGGCGCCGGTGGGGAAGTCGGGACCCTTGATCGCCTTCCTGAGCTCGGAGATGGTCGCGTCGGGGTTGTCGATCAGAATCTCGACCGCCTTGGCCACCTCGCGCAGGTTGTGCGGCGGAATGTTGGTGGCCATGCCCACCGCGATGCCGCTCGAGCCGTTGACGAGGAGGTTGGGGATCTTCGACGGGAGGACCGTGGGTTCCTGGAGTCGGTCGTCGAAGTTGGGCTGGAAGTTGACGGTGTTCTTGTCGATGTCCTCCAGCATCGCGATGGCGACCCGCGTGAGGCGTGCCTCGGTGTATCGGTAGGCCGCCGCGGGGTCGCCGTCAACCGAGCCGAAGTTGCCCTGGCCGTCGATGAGCGGATAGCGCAGCGAGAACTCTTGCACCATGCGCACGAGCGCGTCGTAAACCGACGCATCGCCGTGCGGGTGGTACTTGCCCAGCACGTCGCCGACCACCGTCGCCGACTTCTTGTACGCCCGGCCCGGCACCAGGCCGAGCTCGTTCATCGCGTAAAGGATCCGGCGGTGCACCGGCTTCAGGCCGTCACGCACGTCCGGCAAGGCGCGGGAGACGATGACGCTCATCGAGTAGTTGATGAACGACTGCTGCATTTCCTCTTCGATGAGCCGGGGCAGGATGCGTTCGCGCGAGTTGGGTGCGGTCATGGGCGCCGGAGGCGAGGGTACACGACGAGCCGGAGGTCCGGCCCGAGAACCTACAAATATACTCGGGCCCGGCCCCGCGAGGCAATCCTGATGCTGCTATCGAAGCGATTGCGGAATAATGACTTGCGCCCTTGTCGCCGACCCAGGCAGGGGTGGCCTCAGGAGCACCGTTCCGGCACCCCGCCCGACCGGCGGTTGGCCGGTCGCGTCGACGATCCGGCCGACCGTGCGGCCGTCCGCGTCGAGCATGCGATAGACCGACCTCTGACTTTCCTGCTGCATCATCATGTCTCCAGCGCCGCGCGCCGGCTCCGTCTGCATCGGAGGCGCATCCGGCGGCGTGTGCCCGGTCGAAGTGTCATCCATACGAGCAGTGAGATGCACTGAATCGCGATTGGGTTGCTGCCCGTAGAGCGGAGCGCAGGCGGTGCGGCCCGGCTGAGCCCGGTACGACTACGCGCAACCCTTTCCCGGCCGCCGGTGTCAGAGGGCAGACGCCGGACGACCCCTCGCCTTGGAGCCCGGTGGACGACCGCATCCTGATCGCGCGCGTGCTGGCGGGAGACGCGAGCGCCGAACGCGAGCTCTACGATCGATACGTGGACCGGATCTTCCGCCTCGTATACCGGCTGGCGGGCGACATGGATCGTGCGCAGGACTACACCCAGGAGACCTTCATCCGAGCCTTCGCGCGGCTGGCCGAGTTCCGCGGCGAGTCCTCACTCTCGACCTGGCTCTGCGCGATCGCGACATCGGTAGGGCTCAATGGCCTGCGCCGGACCAAGCGGCGTGAGGTGCGGGAGGTCGTGATGGACCAGGCCGAGTTGCCCGACCTGGCGGAGCGCGCGCCGGACCCGGACCTCAAGGCCCGGCTGCACCAGGCGATCGACGCGCTGCCTGAGCGGTACCGCGCCGTGTTCGTGATGCACGACGTCGAGGGCTATACCCACGAGGAGATTGCCCGCGCTCTCGGTACCCGTCCCGGCACCTCGAAGGCGCAGCTCTTCCGGGCGCGCGCCCGGCTGCGCCAGGCGCTCGCCGATTTCGCGACCGGTTGACGAGGACGCCCATGTTCGACTCCGACGATCCGTTGGATCCCGAGCTCCGGAAGCTGGCCGCGACGTACCACGAGCCGCCGCCGGCGCCGCGCGAAGAGATGTGGCGCGCCATCGAGGCCGGGCGCCGGATGGCGCCGCGCACCTCGGCGCACGGCGTGCTGGTAGCGGGCGGCGGGCGGGTGCGCCGGCTCGCATGGGTGAGCGGCATCGCCGCGCTGCTCGCGCTCGGCGTAGGCATCGGGCGACTCACCGTCCATGTAGGCGGCGGGGCGGCGCTGCCAGGCAGCGCGCGGCCGGGCGCGGGCGTGCCGGCGAACGACGCTGCGGCCAAGAGCGCGAACGGCACTGCTCCGCTCGCGCGCGCGCGGAGCGAAGGCACCGCATATCGCCTCGTGGCCGCCGAGCACCTGGGCCAGGCGGAGGCGTTCCTTACGCTTTTCCGCGCCGCCGCCCACGAGCGGCGCAATGAGCCGCTGGCCCTGGCTCCGGCCACGGCGCGCCAACTGCTCGCCACGAACCGGCTGCTGCTCGACTCGCCCGCGGCGGACGATCCCAAGCTCAAGCTGGTCCTGCAGGACGTGGAGCTGGTGCTGGCGCAGATCGCCGAGCTTTCGCCCCAGCGTCGCCACGAAGACATCCAATCGATCACCGCCGCGCTCGAGCGCGACGGCATGCTGGTGCGTCTCAGGGCGTCGGTGCCTTCCGGCTCCGCCGCGACCTTCAGTCAAGGAGCGCTGTAATGCGACAGACCTGGAGCAGCGCGGCATTGGCGGCCGCCATCGGACTCGGGGTTGCGCCCGGAGCACCCCACGGGGCCGCCGCGGACATGCCGGTGCCGCTCGGTGTGCCGACCATGGCGGCGCTCCTCCCGTCGCTCCGGGTGGCGGAGCCGCAGGCGGAAGCGCCGCAGGCGGAAGCGCCGCAGGCGGCCGAGCCGCGGAGCGAGGCCCCGGCGCCCTGGTTGCAAGGCGATCCGGCGGATACGCTCTACCGGGCGGGACGCGCCGCGCTCAACGCGCGTGATTATCGCCGAGCCGCCGACGAGTTCGGGCGGATCGTGGCGCGCTACCCCAAGTCGGGCTACGCGGCCGACGCGCTCTACTGGCGTGCGTTTGCGCTCTACCGCCTGGGTGGTCAGTCCGACCTCCACCTGGCGCTCGGCTCGCTTCGAGCTCAGCGGGACACCTACCCCAAAGCCGCAACGCGCGGCGACGCCGCGGCGCTCGAGCGTCGCATCCAGGGCGAGCTCGCGCGGCGCGGCGATGCCGATGCCGCTCAGTCAATCGCCGAGGCCGCGCGGACCATCGCTGAGACTGCGGCCGCAGGCGCCGAGAATGCGGCCGAAGCGACGGCCGCGGCCAGGGCGGATATGGCAGAGGCGGCCTCCGAGCTCGGACGCGCCGGGGTCGCGATGGGGCCAGGGGTAGTCGTTGTTCCGCGGCCGCCTCGGGCCCCGCGACCACCGAAGGCGCCGAAGGCGCCGCGATCGCCCCGACCGCCCGTCGTGATCAATGGGCTCGGCAGCGACTCGCGCTGCGCCGAGTACGATGACGACATCAAGGTCGCCGCACTCAACGCGCTGCAGCAGATGGACCCGGCCCGCGCGGCACCGATCCTCGACAAGGTGCTGGCCCGGCGGGATTCGTCGTCGGTGTGCCTCCGGCGGAAGGCCTTGTTCCTCGTGGCGCAAGGTCAGGACAGCGGCGCCGTGGACGTACTCCTGCGCGCCGCGCGCACCGATCCCGATTCGGAGGTGCGCGCGCAGGCGGTGTTCTGGCTCTCCCAGGTGGACACCGATCGCTCGGTGGCGGCGCTCGATTCGATCCTGCGCACCACGAAGGACCCCGAGATCCAGGAGAAGGCGGTCTTCGCGCTGTCCCAGCAGGGTTCGCCCCGTGCGGAGAAGGCGCTCCAGACCTACGCGGGGCGCGACGATGTGCCCGAGGCCGCGCGGGAGCGCGCAATCTTCTGGCTGGGCCAGAGCGGCAGCGAGGCTAACACGGCGTTCCTGCGCTCGCTCTACGGCCGGCTCAAGAACGAAGAGCTCAAGAAGCGGGTGCTCTTCTCCGTCTCGCAGACCGGAACGCCTGCGAGCGGCAAATGGCTCGTCGGCATCGCTCGGAACCCGGCCGAGAGCCTCGAGTCGCGCAAGCAGGCGCTCTTCTGGGCGGAGCAGGGCGGCGCTTCCACCGCCGACCTCGCATCGATCTACACGCCGCAGGCGGGCCGCGAATTGCGCGGTCAGGTGATCTTCGTCCTGTCCCAACGCGGCGACAGCGCGGCGGCGGACAAGCTGATTGACATCGCGAAGCACGATCCGGATCCCGAGCTGCGCAAGAAGGCCGTGTTCTGGCTCGGCCAGATGGACGACCCGCGCATCGCCAGCGTCCTGCAGGAAATCCTGGAGCAGTAGCGGGCGCCTGCCGGGCGCGGCGCAACCCTTGGCCGCCCCGATCCATCTAAGGCGAGCGCTCATGATCGTCCCCGCTCTCCTGCTCGCCTTCGTGGCGCCGGTCCAGGCCGCGCAATTCGACTCCGTGGTGGCTTCCGCCTCGACGAGCCGCGGCGCGTCCGCGGCGTCTGCCTCGGCAGAGGTGCACGCCACCCGGCGCCGCGGCCCGATCACGATCGACGGCCGGCTCGACGAGCCCGATTGGGCGGGTGCCGTGCCCGCGGCCGCGCTCACCCAGCGGAGCCCGCACGAGGGGGCCGCATCGACCGAGCCCACCGACGTTCGCCTGCTCTTCGATGACGACGCGCTCTACATCGGCGCGAGGCTTCGCGATACCGCGCCCGACTCCGTCGTGGCGCTGCTCGCCCGGCGCGACCGGACGGCGAGCGCGGACGTGTTCATGGTCTATCTCGATCCGTACCACGACCGCCGCACCGGCGTCTACTTCGGCATCAATGCGGCGGGCACGCAGTACGACGGCACGCTCTACAACGACGACTGGAACGACGATAGCTGGGATGCGGTGTGGGAGGGCCATGCGGCCCGCGACTCCGCCGGCTGGACGGCCGAGCTCCGAATTCCCTACTCGCAGCTCCGCTTTCAGCGGCGCGACGCCTATGTGTGGGGTATCAACTTCAAGCGCACCATCGCTCGGCGCAGCGAGGACGATTACCTCGTGGTGCAGCCGACCGACGCGGCCGGTTTCGTTTCGCGCTTCGCCGATCTCGTGGGCATCGAGCACGTGGCGCCGCCGGCCCACATCGAGGTGATGCCATACGTCACGGCCAAGGCCGAGTACCTGTCCCACACGGCTGGCGATCCATTCAACGATGGAACTCGCGCGAGCCCGGGGGCCGGCGCCGATCTCAAGGTCGGGCTCGGTAGCAACCTCACGCTCGATGGGACGGTGAACCCGGACTTCGGCCAGGTGGAGGTGGATCCTGCCGTCGTCAACCTCACCGACGTCGAGACGTTCTATCCCGAGCGCCGGCCGTTCTTCGTCGAAGGCTCCAGCATCTTCAACTTCGGCTCAGACGGCGCGAACGACTTCTGGGGCTTCAACTGGGACAATCCGCAGTATCTCTACAGCCGCCGGATTGGCCGCGCACCCGAGGGGAGCCTGCCGGACGCCGATTACAGCTCGATGCCATCCGGCACCCACATCCTGGGCGCGGCCAAGCTCACCGGCAAAGTCGGAAGCTGGAGTCTTGGCGGCTTGAGCGCGCTTACGAAGCCGGAGTATGCCTCCCTGTCCACCGGCGGCGTGCAGTCGCGATCCGAGGTCGAGCCGCTCAGCTATTACGGCGTGTGGCGCGCGGAGAAGGAGTTCCAGCAGGGGCGCCAAGGGCTCGGCTTTATGGGCACAGCCACGGCGCGGAGCTTTGCCGACGCGCGGCTGCCCGACGAGCTCGACCGGACGGCGTTCACCGGGGGCGTCGACGGCTGGATCACGCTCGATCGCGGCGCCAAGTGGGTGCTCACCGGCTGGGCGGGGGGCTCCCGGGTGGGCGGCACCGCAGCGCGTATCGCCGCGCTCGAGGAGAGCTCGGTGCACTATTATCAGCGACCCGACGCCGGATATCTCGGGGTCGACTCCACCGCCAGGTCGCTCTCCGGATTCGCGGGCCGGCTCGCCATCAACAAGCAGAAGGGCAACTGGGTGTTCAACTCGGCGTTCGGCATGGTCTCACCGGGTTTCGAGGTCAACGACCTCGGTTTCCAGAGCTTTGCCGACGAGATAAATGCTCACCTGCTCACCGGCTATCGGTGGACGCGGCCAAGTGCACTGTTCCAGAACGCGCGCCTGGACGTCGCCACGTTCGGTGCGTGGACCTTCGGCGGGAATCCCACCGGCACCGGATTCTTTACCCGCGGTACCTTCGAGCTCCGCAACTTCTCGACCTGGCAGTGGGACGCGGGATACGATCGGCGCTCGCTCAACGCCCGGCGCACCCGCGGCGGCCCGCTCACCGTGAATCCGCCGGGCTTCTATTGGGACATGACGTTCCAGTCCGACCAGCGGAAGCCGTGGGTCTTCGGGCTAGCGGCCAACGGCTACGAATACGCACAGGATCGCCAGTCGAGCTGGAGCTTCGGGCCCACGCTCGACTGGCGGCCGAGTTCGCGGCTGCTGGTGAGCGTGGGCCCGACGCTCGCGCGGTTGCAGACCACCGCGCAGTACGTCGGCACCTTCGACGACGCGAGCGCCACGGCGACCTTCGGCCACCGCTATCTCTTTGCCGCGCTCGACCAGAAGACGCTTTCCGCGAGCCTTCGCCTCAACTGGATCTTCACGCCGAGTCTGAGCCTCGAGCTCTACGCGCAGCCCCTGCTTTCGTCCGGCGCGTACCGGAACTACAAGGAGCTGGCGCAGCCGCGGAGTTACCAGTTCACCCTGACCGGCGCACCGGCACCGGCGGCTGCCGACTCGATCGTGGTGCAGCCCGCCGACCCCGGGGCTGCGCCGATCGAGTTCGCCGACCCCAACTTTTCGCTCGCATCCCTCCGCGGGAACGCCGTGCTCCGCTGGGAGTACCGCCCCGGCTCAACACTCTATCTCGTGTGGACGCAGAACCGCTCGGACACGATCACCAACGGCGAATTCCGGGTGGGAGACGGCCTCTCCCGCCTTTTCTCGTCCCCGGGGGACAACGTCTTTCTGGTGAAGGTCTCGTATTGGTGGCGGCCGTAGCGCCGCAGCCTGCCCGCCGCCGTACCGCCGCTCTCCCATTACATTGCGCCCATGCTGTTCCCAGCGCGTTCCGCCGCCGGCCGGCGCGCCGGGCTCGTCTTGGGGCTCGTCGCAATGGCTGTCGCGTGCGACAAGCGAGCGCCGGTTCCCATGGTCGAGCTGCCGCCGGCCGCGGACACGCTCACGGCCACCTTCCACGATGCCGCGGGCGCGGTGTGGCTCGCTCCCGGCCGGTGGGCCATCGTCTCCGAGGGCAGCGGTCTCGTGGGGGTGGCGGACTTCGGCGCGCGCGCGGTGCGTCCGCTCGCCGGGCGCGATACCAGCGCGCTCAAGAACCCGTTCGCCGTCTTTACGGCCGGCGACTCGATCGGCGTCTCCGACTGGGGGCTCCGGCGGGTGACGCTCTGGACTCGCGACGGGCAGCTTGGCCGCAGCGTGCGCGCCACCGATGCCACGCGCGGCGCGCTGCCGCGCGGGCGCGACCGGGCGGGTCGGTTCTACGTGCTGATGATCGCGCCGTCCGGCGCCGACGGCAGCGGCGCGCGCGATTCGGCGGCCGTCGTGCGCACCACGCCCGATCTCGCGCGCATCGATACGGTGGCGCGGCTCGCGCCGCTGGACGTGGCCGAAGTCGAGAGCGATGCCGGACACCGGTTCGAGCGGCGTGCATTGAGCGGCACCGATGTGTGGGGCGTCGAGCCGGACGGAGCCGTCTGGATCGCGCGGGTGAACGAGAACCGGGTCGAGTGGCACCTTCCGACGGGCGCCATGATTCGGGGAGACCCGTTGCCGGACCGCGTCCTCGAGGTGACCCGCGCCGACCGCGAGCTCTTTACCCGCACGTTTCCGCCGGAGCTTCGGAGCACGGCCGAGCAGCTTCCGTTCGCCGCGATCAAACCTCCGTTTGTCGCGGGGTTCACCTCGGCGGACGGCGCGGTCTGGCTGGAGAAGAGCCGGGCCGTGACCGATACGCTCGGCCGCTATCAGGTGGTGGACCGGCGGGGACGGCTCGTCCGCGAGATCCGGGTGCCGGGCCATGGTCGTATTCTCGCGGCCGGCCCCGCGCACGCGCTCGCGGTCGAGGCGGACAGCGCGGGGTTGAGGCTGTTGCAATTCGTGCTGCCACGGCCCGTGGGGGCCCCGGCGGCCGACATCGTGAGCCGAGGAGAGAGTTGATGAAGCAGGTGAACTGGATCGGGCCGCTGGCGGTGGTCGCCGCGGCCGCGCTGATCGGTATCTCGGGCTGCGGCAAAGCCGCGGGAGCGGGCAAGCCGGACGTGCGGCTCGAGGCCAAGCTGCCGGCGTCGTTCGCGCAGGTGAGCAACGTGGTGGAGCTGGGTGACGGACGCATCGCCTTCACCGACACGCACGACCGCCTCTTCTTCAACGCCGATTTCAAGAGCGGCGCGCTCGACACGGTCGGCACCCGGGTGGATTCGCTCCCCCAGGGCGCGCCCGATTCGGTGTACAAGTTTCCCGGGTGGGTGGCGCATCTCGCGGGCGACACGGTGGCGCTCGTCGACTACGCGGCCATCCGCACGACGCTCTGGGATGAGCACGCGCAGCCGCTCGCGGTGCTCGCGATCCCGCCGGTGGGCGGCCCCACGCCGGTGCTGATATACGATCACCAGGGGTTCGGATACAAGACCGACTTCACCCCGATCCTGGGCGGCCCCGACGCGGGGCATAGCGTCCTCACCGACAGCGTGCCTGTGGTACGGATCCAGTTCGCGAGCGGCCGGGTGGATACGGTTGCGCAGCTTTCCGCGCCCGAGAAGGGCGACGCGGTATTCGGCACCCAGGTGCAGCAGGTGCCCAAGATCTTCTCACCGAACGACATCTTCGGCGTGCTTCCGGACGGGCGGGTGTGGGTGGCGCGCGGGCGGGAGAATCGGATCGACTGGCGCGGCCCTGGCGGGGTGTGGATCCACGGCGAATCGCGGCCGTACACGAAGCTTCCGGTGACCGAAGCGGACAAGGCGCGGGTGATCGCGCGGGTGCGCGAGCAGGGCCGGGGGCACGGGCTGCCCGACACCCTTCGCCTGGTCTGGCCATTCGCGGAGTACAAGCCGCCGTTCGTGTCCGGCATGGCGACGCCCGAGGGGGATGTCTGGCTGCAGCGCTCGCGGGCGTCGGACAACGATCCGATGGTGTACGACGTGTACGGGCCCGACGCCAAGTGGAAGCATGCGATGACGCTGCCCGACGGCGTGTCGCTCGCGGGCTTCGGCAAGGGCGGCGCGATCTACGGCATCATCAAGGACGGCGAGCGGCGGACGGTGGGGCGGTTCACGGCGGGGTAGCGCGAACGCGAATTCGAGCGGCGTGCAGGAGGGGCTTTCATCCGAGCTGACCTTCTCCCCGACGTTGGAGCAGTTAGGCTGCTACGCTCAGGGTGACGAGCACCAATCGCCGGTGGTCGGCGAAGGCGGCCGGGGTGCGGTCTGCCAGGCTGCTGTGGGGCCGGACCGTGTTGTAGTCCATCTGCTCTTCGGTGAACCGGCGCTTCTTCGTGGGCTCTCTTCGGCCCGCAGGCCGCGGTGGAGAGTCCCAGTCTATGTGCTCCAGCCTGAGGCGAGAAGGTCACGCCCACTGCTTTGTTTAAGTGTTACACGCGTCGCCGAGAATCGGGCGCGTTAGGATTCGAGAAGTGAGGTGTGACCGATCGAATCTAGCCGCCCCTTAACCGGTCCAGCCGCCGATTCGGTTCCAGCGTCGATCGAAGATCATCACCACGTCGAAGTGCCCAGCGTGGTGATTCGGGTCCTTGACCGCGTAGCCGCTGTTCCCGAGCTTGATGACGTACACTGTAGGGAGCACGGTACTTCCGG
>DASUJH010000039.1 GCA_036279355.1 Gemmatimonadales bacterium | reverse complement strand
CTCGGTCGAATGGGGCGAGACCCGGACCGGCTTCTACACCGACGGCCGGCTCCATTCTCTCTCCTCCACGCTCGAATTTCTCCGCTTCCCGCCGCTGTCGCTGGTGGACAAGGCTAGGCTCGCGGCCACGGTGCTCGCCGCAGCCCGCGCCGGCGATCCGCGCGCGCTCGAGCGGACGCCGGTGGTCGAGTGGCTCACCGCATGGTCGGGGCGGCGGGTCGTGGAGCGACTCTGGCTGCCGCTGCTTCGCGCCAAGCTGGGTGAGAACTACCGAGAGGCGAGCGCGGCGTTCATCTGCGCTATCATCGCACGGATGTACGCGGCGAGGCGCTCGGGGCTCAAGCGCGAGATGTTCGGCTACGTGCGGGGGGGCTACGCCGCGGTGCTCGCCCGGCTGGAGGCGCAGCTCGATCGCATGGGCGTGGTGCGGCGCTACGGCTGCCGCGTGCTCGACGTGCGGGCCGACCGGCATCGCGCCGTGGTGCGGACTCAGGACGGTACCGAGGCGGCATTCGACGTCGCCGTGCTCACGGTTCCCTGCGGGCGCGCCGCCGCGCTCTGTCCCACACTCAACCCCGGCGAGCTCGCACGGCTCCGGAGCGTCGTGTATCAGGGAGTCTGCTGCGCATCCGTACTGCTCAGGCGTCCGCTTGCGGGATTTTACGTGACTAACATCACCGAAGAGTGGGTTCCGTTCACCGGTATTATCGAAGCGACGGCATTGGTGAAACGCGAGCAGTTCGGGGGGAATACGCTGATCTACCTTCCGAAGTACCTGGCGCAGGATGATCCCTGGTGGAACCGACCCGATTCGGAGATCGAGGCGGAATTCCTCGGCGCGCTCCGGCGCATCCATCCCCACGTCGAACCCTCCGATGTGCTGACCTGCGCGGTATCGCGGGCGCGAGAGGTGCTCGCGGTTCCGACGCTTGGCTATTCCGACGACCGGCTCCCGCCGGTTGCCACCTCGCTTCCGCGGGTCTTCCTCGTCAACTCGGCCCAGATCGCGCAGGGCACGCTCAACGTGAACGAGACGGTCAGTCTGGCCGACGCGAAGGCCGCCGAGCTGGCCCCGCGCCTCGGCGCGCTGGGCGGGCCGCGGCTCGCCGCGTGAGCCGCACATGACCGCGGAGGGCTCCAGGAGTCGTCCGCTCGCGAGCGTGAGCCTCGACGCCGACAATCTCTGGTCGTACCTCAGGACCCGCGGCGCGATCGGCTGGGAAGCACGGCCGTCGTTCTTCGACCGCTTCCTGCCGCTCGTGCTCGATCTGCTGGACGAGCTGGGCCTCCGGATCACGTTTTTCGTGGTGGGCGCCGACGCCGCGAGGGAGGAGAACGGGCGGGCGCTCGCCGCCGTGGCGGCGCGCGGACACGAGATCGGGAATCACTCGCACGAGCACGAGCCGTGGCTGCAACGCTATTCGGCCGACCGAATTGCCGAAGAAGTCGAGCGGGCGGAGACAGCAATCCAGGCCGTGACGGGCCAGCGGCCGCTCGGGTTCCGGGGGCCGGGCTATAGCTGGAGTCCGGCGCTGCTCCGCGTGCTTCACGCCCGTGGCTACCGCTACGATGCGTCCGTCCTGCCGACGTTCATCGGCCCCCTGGCCCGCGCCTACTACTTCCGCACGGCGCGGCTCACCGCGCCTGAGCGGCGCATGCGGGCGCAGCTCTTCGGCCGCTTTTCCGACGCGCTCCGGCCCGACCGCCCGTATCGCTGGGCGCTCGGCAACGGCGATACGCTGCTCGAGATGCCGGTCACGACCATCCCCGTCCTCCGGCTGCCGATGCACCTGAGCTATCTGCTCTACCTGAGCGCGTACTCCGAGCGGCTCATGATGACGTATCTCCGCGCCGCACTCGCCGCCTGCCGCACGACCCGGACGCCGCTCAGCTTCCTGCTGCATCCGCTGGACCTCCTGAGCGGCGAGGACGTTCCCGAGCTGGCCTTCTTTCCGGGGATGCAGCTCCCGGCCGCGCGCAAGCGCGACCTATTCCGGCGCGTGCTTGCGCTGCTTGGTGGCCGGTTCGATCTCGTCGGTGTGGGCGCGCACGCGCGGGCGCTCGAGGCGAGCGAACCATTGCCGCTCCTCGACGCCACGCTCGCGGAGCAGACCTGATGTGCGGCATCGCGGGCATCGCGCGCTTTGATGGCCGGCCGGTGGCGCAGCCGCTCCTTGCGGCCATGGCCCGGACCATGGCGCATCGCGGGCCCGACGACGAAGGGTTCCTGACCGACGGCCCGGTGGGGCTGGCGCACCGGCGGCTCGCGATCATCGATCTCGTGACCGGGCGCCAGCCCATGACGAGCGGGGATCTCAGCATCGTCTTCAACGGCGAGATCTACAACTACATCGAGCTGCGGCAGGAGCTTCAGCGGCTGGGCCACTCGTTCGAGACCACGTCGGACACCGAAGTGATCCTCAAGCTTTATGCGGAGCACGGGTGCGGCTGCGTGGGCCGGTTGAACGGCATGTTTGCGTTTCTCCTGCTCGACCGGCAGCGCAAGCTGCTGCTCGCCGCGCGGGACCACTTCGGGGTGAAACCGCTCTACTACCACGCGACGCCGCACCGGACCCTCTTCGCCTCCGAGATCAAGGCGCTCCTGCAGGACCCCGACGTTGTCGCCGAGCCCGATTACGACGCCATGCGGGACTACGTCACCTTCCAGTTCGTGCTGGGCGACGCCACGCTGTTTCGCGGAATCCGGAAGGTCCCCCCGGGCCACTACCAGGTGGTGGATCTTGTGAGCGGGGCGGTTCGCACCGAGCAGTACTGGGAGCCCTGCTTTCAGCTCGATCCCTACCATACCGAGGAGTACTTCGTGGACGAGCTGCGGCGCCTGCTGTGCGAGGCGGTCCGTGTCCAGCTCCGGAGCGACGTGCCGGTGGGCTCCTACCTGAGCGGCGGCATGGACTCGAGCCTCATCACCTGCCTCGCCGCGCCGATGCTCGGCGGCCGCCTGCCGACGTTTACGGGCGCGTTTCACGACGGGCCGGAATTCGACGAGACGCGCTACGCGCGCGAAGTGGCGGACGCATGCGGCGTCGAGAATCACGAGGTGTATCCGACGCAGCGGGAGTTCGTGGACCTGTTGCCGCGGCTGGTCTACCATCTCGACGAGCCGGTCGCGGGGCCGGGCGTCTTCCCCCAGTACGTGGTCTCGCGGCTCGCGGCCCGCGAGGTCAAGGTCGTCCTCGGCGGCCAGGGCGGCGACGAGATCTTCGGCGGGTACGCGCGCTATCTGGTCGCCTACGTCGAGCAGGCGCTCAAGGGCGCGATCTACGAGACCAACGAGGAAGCCGAGCACATCGTCTCCCTCACCTCGATCGTGCCCAACCTCGCCGAGCTCCGGCAGTACGTGCCGATGCTGCAGCAGTTCTGGGGCGACGGCGTCTTCGAGCCGATGGACCGGCGCTACTTCCGCCTGGTGGACCGGAGCGGCGGCGCGACCGAGCTGCTCAGCCGGGATTTCCGCGCCGCGTACGACGGCGAGGCGATCTTCGGGCGCTTCCAGCAGATCTTCAATCATCCGGACACGCGCTCGTACTACAACAAGATGACACACTTCGACCTGGTGGCAGGGCTGCCGGCGCTGCTGCAGGTCGAGGATCGCGTGAGCATGGCGACATCGCTCGAATCGCGGGTGCCGCTGCTGGACCATCGGATCGCCGACCTGGTGACGTCGATGCCCCCGCGGATGAAATTCCGGGGCGGCGAGATGAAGTACATCCTGAAGCGCGCCGCCCGGCACGTGCTGCCGCAAAGCGTCCTGGCGCGGCGTGACAAGGTGGGCTTTCCGGTGCCGCTGCATCACTGGGCGCGCGGCGAGGCCCGGACGTTCTTCCGGGACGTGCTGCTCTCGTCGCGGGCGCGGACTCGCGGGATCTTCGACCCGTGCCGGGTCGAGCAGTTGCTCGACGAGGAGGCAGCGTTCGGCCGGCGGCTGTGGGGCATGGTGAATCTGGAGCTCTGGCACCGGGAGTTCATCGATGCGGCCTGAGCGGCGCTGAGGATTCGATGCCGCACGTCTCGCGGGACGGCTCGGCCGGGCCATGGGAGGTGCGCGAGATCGGCGTGGTCGGGCCGGGCATCGTGGGCATGCCGATGGCGGCGCTGCTCGCGTCGGCGGCCGAGGGGCCGGCCCGCACCGCGCGGGTGACGGTCGTGCAGCGCCCCTCGGCGACATCCGGGTGGAAGGTCGGGGCGATCAACGCTGGGCGGTCGCCGATCGGCGGCGTCGAGCCCGCGCTCGACCGGATCGTCGCAGGCGCGGTCGCCGCCGGCCGGCTTCGCGCCGTACACGACTACGGCGCGCTCAGCACCGCCCAGGCGATCCTCATCTGCGTACAGACCGACCGCGCCGGCGACGGCCCGGAGTACGGGCCGCTTTTCGAGGCCATCGACGGCATCGCCGGCGCGCTTCGGGGGCGGCCGGCCGGAACCGTGCCGCTCGTCATCTTCGAATCCACGCTGGCGCCGTCGTCCATGACGACGGTGGTGCGGGAGCGGTTCGCCCGCGCCGGCCTCGTCGAGGGCGCCGACGTGCTGCTCGGCAACAGCCCGAACCGCGTGATGCCGGGCCGGCTGATCGAGCGGGTGGCAAGCTCCGACAAGCTGGTCGCGGGGTTGAGTCCCGAGACGCCGGACCGGATCGCCCAGCTCTACCGCCCGATCGTGCACCGCGGCGCGCTTCACCAGACCAACAGCCTCGCCGCGGAGGTCGTGAAGACGCTGGAGAACGCGTATCGCGACGTCCGCATCGCGTACGTAAGCGAGCTCGCGCGCTACTGCGACGCGCACGACATCGACTTCTTCCGGCTGCGCGATGCCGTAAACGCGCGGGTGGCGCAGGCGGATGCGGCGAGCGCTGATCCGGGCGCGGTGCCCACGGGCGCGCTCCTCGTGCCCACGGTAGGCGTCGGCGGCCACTGTCTGCCGAAGGATGGCATCCTCCTGTGGTGGCGCCGGCTCGAGCGGGGGGCCGATCGGTCCCGCAGCCTCATCCTTCGGGCGCGCGCGATCAACGACGCATCGCCGGCCGCGACGATCGCCCTCGCCGAGCGAGCGTTCGGCCGGCTGGCGGGGCGCCGCATCGCGGTGCTCGGCGCCGCCTATCGGGCGGATTCGGAGGACACGCGGAACGCGCCCGCCCTGGTCCTCGCGCGCCTGCTCCTCGGTCGAGGGTGCCGGGTGACGATTCACGACCCCCACGTGCGCCCGACGGACCCCAATCTGCTGCGGCTGGGCCTCGCGGAACGGTTCCGGAGCGAGCCGCCGGGCCGCGACGAGAGGCCCGAGACAGCGTTCCTGTGCACGGGGCACGCGGCCTTTGCGGCGGCGGCCGAGCGGCTGCTCGCGATCCCGGGGCTCCGCGGGATCGTCGACGGGTGCAACCTGCTCCGCCGCACGACGGTCGAATCCCGCGGCATCGGCTACGCCGGAATCGGGCGCGGATGCGCAGAGCCGTCCGCGGAGCTGGTGGAGCTCGCGCACGGCTGGTTCCGCGCCCTCGAGCGCGGCGTCGCCAACGAGGTGCACGATCTCGTCGAGTTCCTGGATGGCGAGTACGGAGCCGGCGGCGACGGCGGCTTCGGCCGGCTCGACTTCGCCACCGTGCGCCGGCTGGCGCGGACCTGCGGCACCGGCTGCCAGATCGGTGACGCGGGAAACCCACTGCCCGCGCCGCCCTACCGTGGCTGGGTTCCCGAGCTCGCGGCGGCGGCCGGCCGTGCTTGAGGCACCTGCGCGGCTCCATCTGCCGCCTGCCGGGCGGCTGGTCGGCACCGGCGGGGTCGACGCCCTGGCCTGGTACTACCGGCCGGGCCTAGGCTGGCTCATGCGACGGCGCCTGGTCTGGGTGCGCGACGCCGTCGCCGGCACGCGAGCAGCAGCCGCCCCGGTGGCCCGCGCGCTGGAAGTCGGCTACGGTAGCGGCATCTTTCAGTACGAGCTGTCGCGGGCCGCGCGGGTGTCGGTCGGTATCGACGTCCACTCGTCGGCCGCGGTCACGCGGTCGCGCCTTACCCGCGACGGCGTGCAGTCGGAGCTGGTGCGGGGCAGTGGCTGCGTGCTGCCGTTCCGCGATGGAAGCTTTGAGCGGGTGGTGCTCATGAGCACACTGGAGTTCGTTCCGGACCCCGCGGCCTGTCTACGGGAAGTGCTGCGGGTGCTGGCACCCGGCGGTCGGCTCGTGGCGCTCACCACGCGTCATCTGCGTTGGGCCGACCGGGTCCTGCGGCGGATCGTCGGCCGAGATCCGGAAGCGGAGTTTGCCGGCGGGCGGGAGCGGGTCGGTGCCGCCCTTGCAGCCGTATTGCCCGACGCGGCGCGCGCCGCCCGGCCGCGCTGGCTGCCGCCGCGGCTTGCCCCCTACGAGCTCGTGACGTACGAGCGGCGGTGAAGCCGCTCGAGAAGCCCGCCGCGCCGGTGACGGGGCCGGGCCCGCTCGTCCTCGGTCTTGCGATCGTGCTCGCGGTCGCGCTCTGGGAAAACGCCCACAAGAGCATCTGGCTGGACGAGGCCTACTCGCTCGCTTCGAGCGACGGCGGCGCGCTACGAGCCTTCCGCGAGGCCGTCCGGACGGAGCAGCAGCCGCCGGTGTACTTCGTCCTGCTGGCGCTCTGGCGGACGTTGTCGCCGTCGATCGAGTGGGCGCGCGTGCTCTCCACCGCGTGCGCAATGGGCGCCGTGGCGGTGTTGCACCGAATGAGCCGGCAGCTCGGGATCGGGGCGCGCTGGTGGAGTCTGGGCCTCGTTGCAGCGCTCAGCCCCCACCTGCTCTATGCGGCGGCCGAGGCTCGGCCCTACAGCCTGGCGGTGCTGCTCATCGCGGCGGCGAGTGCCGAGTTCTACGCGGCCTGGACAGTCGGACGCGAGCCGGCGCCACGCGGGGTGCGGTACGGCATCGCCGCGTGGCTCGCGCTCATGACCCAGTACTACGCCGGCTTTGCGCTGGCGGGACAGTGGGCAGGTGCGCCGCTCCTCGGGCGGGTGGCGCGCCGGCGCATCGCCTGGTGCGTGCTAGTGCTGGCGCTCGCGCTGCTCGTCTGGATGCCGGTGGTCCTGTGGCAGGTGACGCACTACGGCAACTACATCGCCGATCCCGTCACCTCCGCGCACGGCGAGGCGGCGCGGCTCGTACAGGGCGCCGCGTGGCTGCTGGACGCGGCACGCACGGTGGCGTTTCGGGGCGCGCCCGTCGTCACCCGGCCGGGCGCGGCGCCGCTCATCCTCGCCCTCGCGGCGGCGATCGTGGCGGCCCGCGCGTGGCGCGGCGTGGGGCGATGGACGCCGCTCGAGTCGGTCGCCGTGCTGGGGGCCGTCGTTCCCTTTGCCGTCCTCGCGTTCCTCCGCATCACCCGCCTCGCGCTGGTCGACACCCGGCACTGGATCGTGGTGCTCCCTGGCGCGCTCGTCCTGCTCGGCCTGCTCCTGAGCCGCGTGCGCACGGGGCCGCTCGCCTCGGGCCTCGCGGGCGCCGTGCTCGCGCTCTTCGCAGTATCGACGGTGAGCTTCGTTCGCAACTTCACGAGCCCGTACGACTATCGCGCAGCCGTCCGGACGATGGTCGAGCGCGGCCCGGCAGATCGGCCGATCCTCTCGCTGGACGCGCACGACTCGCTGCCGGTGTTCTACTACTACCGCCGCCTCTACCACCGGCGGGGGCGCTTCGGCGCGATACCGCGCGGACTCCTGCCGGATGCGTGGACGGGGCCGCGCGACGACACCACGTCCGTCCGCGCCGCCACCGATTCGCTGCTGCGCATCACCGGCGGCCGGACTCGCCTTTGGCTGCTTTACCAGCCGTGGAGCACGCCGGACTTCAACCGGCGGGGCTTCGAGTCCGACCTCAAGGGGCTGTTTCGGGTGAACTTCGCCCGCACCTATCCGGGCCTGCGCCTGCTCGACGTGGAGTTGCGCGCCGCGCCCGGCGACAGCCTGTAGCAGAGGCGTCAGATGTATTCGGCGAACTTGAACTCGAGGCGATGGAAGAGGAGCGCGCTCGCGAGCAGTCCTGCTACGCCCCAGAGCGCGCCGTAGAGGAGATACCACGGGCTCCATACTAGAATCTCGCGGCCGGCCGAGCCGGTTTCGACCAGCGGCAGGAGCAGATTGTGGCCCCCCACGACGGCGAGGCGGAGCCCCTCGAGCATCGGTGAGAGCGGATTCAGCATCATGAGCCTGGCACCGGTCGGGCCGAACATGGCGGGCTCGAAGAAGACCGGCGTGAAAAAAATGCCGAACGTGAGCAGCACCTGCACGATGTACTTCACGTCGCGGAAGAAGAGATTGGCGCACCCGAGAAAGAGGCTCGTGCCCGCGGTGAAGACGAAGGTGAGCACCGCGAGCACCGGCACCCAGAGGAGCGCGAACGTGGGCCGAACGCCGAGGAATGGCAGGATGAGGGCGACCGCGACGGTGCCGATGGCCGTGTCGAACGCCTGCGCCAGCGTGGCCGAGATCGGCAGCACCTCACGCGGGAAGTAGATCTTGGTCACGAGGTTGGTGTTGCCCACGAGGCTCGCGGTGGCGAAGCCGATCGCCCCCACGAAGAACGACCACGGCAGCGCCTTCACCGCGAGCCCCGCGATGTGCTGCACGTCGAGCGTGGAGTGGGAGAGGTGGGCCATCGCCGCGCGAACCAGCACACCCGCCAGCACTACGAGAATGGGCATGAACACGGCCCAGCCGAAACCCATGACGGCCTGCTTGTACCGGATGCGGATGTCGCGCCGGGTGAGCTGGAGCAGCAGCTCGCGATAATTCCAGAAGTCGCTCAGGACCTCGGCCAGATCGGCGGTGACGCTCCGCTCGGGATCGGGACTGTTGGCGGCCGAGGGGGCGGTGGCTGACAGCGTGGGGGCGGCGGGCGGGGGCGCCGCGGCCACGGCAGGCGACGTGTCAGGCGCGAGTGGGCGCGTCATGGGCCTCAAGAGAACGGGACGCGAGGGGAGAAGCAAGAGCCGTGCGCGCGATGCATGCGCGGCCGTGGCGGGCGCTCGCCCCGCTCAAGTACCTTTCGGCAACCTCGGAGGCATGTGTGTTGCTGTGAGCCCCGCCATGTCGAACCGCTCCATGCTGTCCGTCGTGGTCCCCCTCTACAACGAGGAGGAGAGCGTCGGCGCGCTGGTTGACGCCGTTCGAGAGGCGCTCGGCATCGAGCGCGCGTGGGAGCTGGTGCTGGTGGATGACGGGAGCCGCGACCGCACCGCCGCCGTCGCCCGCGATCTCGCCGCGCGCGACGATCGGGTGCGGTTGGTGGAATTGGCACGCAACTACGGCCAGACCCAGGCGATGCAGGCCGGCTTCGACGCGGCGCGGGGCGATACGGTGGTGAGCATGGACGGCGACCTGCAGAACGATCCGGCCGACATCCCCTCGCTCGCCGCCAAGCTCGAGGAGGGCTACGACCTCGTCGCCGGCTACCGCCTGCGCCGGCAGGACAAGCTCATCACCCGCAAGGTGCCCTCGTGGGTGGCGAACCGGCTGATCCGCGCGATTACGGGGGTGCAGATTCGCGACAACGGCTGCTCGCTCAAGGCGTACCGCCGCTCCACCCTCCAGCACCTGCACCTCTACTCCGACATGCATCGCTTCCTGCCCGCGGTGGCGGCCGCGACGACCGGCGCGCGGATCACCGAGGTGCCGGTGCGACACCACGCGCGCCGCTTCGGCCAGAGCAAGTATGGCCTCTCGCGCATCCTCAAGATCCTCGCCGATCTGCTCACGATCACGATGATCGCCTGGTTCCGCGAGCGGCCCATCGTGATGTTCGGGCTCGGCGCCGCGGGCGCGTTCGCCGCGGGCATCGCGTTTCTCGCCGGCTCGTTTGCCGCCGCGGCCGAGCTGCGCGAGAGCATGGCGAACGCATATGTCTTTCCCGCGGCCGCGCTCCTCTGCTTCATGCTCGCCTGCTACCTGCTCATGCTCGGCCTGATCGGCGAGGTCGCCGTCTGGAAGGCGCGCGAGCGCGAGCACCTGCTGCCCAACGTGGTGGAGCGGCCGCTGTGACGGCGCGCCCCTACGACGTGGGCGGGCGCGCGTACGACGTGACGGTCGTGGTGCCCGTGGTGGAGCGCCCGGTCGCGCTCGACGCTCTTTACATAGAATTTTCCGCGCCGCTCCGGGAGGCCGGGTACACGTTCGAGTTCGTCTTCGTGGCCTACCCCTGGTTCCGGCATCTCACGCAGGCGCTGAGCGCGCTCCGTGCGCGGGGCGAGCCGGTCCGCCTGCTCGAGGTCGCCCAGAGCGCGGGCGAGACGACGCTGCTCAAGGTGGCCGCGGCGAGCTGCCGCAGCCCGATTCTGGTCACGTTGCCCGCGTATCTACAGACGACGCCCGCGGTGCTGCCCGAGCTCGTTGCCAAGGTAGAAGGCGGAGCGGACCTCGCGGTGGCGTGTCGCTCCGCGCGGCGTGACGCGCTGGTGAACCGGATGCAGAACCGGGTGCTTCACCTGCTCGTGGGGCGATTGGCCGGAGGGCGGCTCCACGATGTGGCCTGCGGCGTGCGCGCGATGCGCACCGAGCTGGTCTCCGAGGTTCCTCTCTATGGCGACTTCGCGCGCTTCCTTCCGCTGCTGGCGCTGCGGGAAGGTCAGGCGACCGAGGAGGTGCCGGCCGCGGTTCACCCGAAGGCGATGCGCGGCCGGATCTATGCGCCGGGCGTCTATCTCCGCCGCCTGATCGACGTCCTCGGCCTCTTCTTCCTGCTCAAGTTCACCGACAAGCCGCTGCGCTTCTTCGGGCTCATCGGCAGCGCGATCGCCGGGATCGGCGTCATCATCCTGCTCACGGTGGCAATCCAGCGCTTCGGCGGCCAGGGCCTTGCCGACCGTCCGGTGCTCCTGCTGGGCGTGCTGCTCATCACGCTCGGCGTGCAGTCGGTGGCGCTCGGTCTCATCGGCGAGATGATCGTGCACCTGAGCGCCTCGCAGCAGAAGCGCTATCGGCTCCGCCGCTCGAGCCCGCCGGCCCATCCTGACGCGGCTTGACGCGCGCTACTCGCGCGCCATCCGCTCGCGCAGCTCGTACAACCGCACGGGAAAGTTGGCGCCGGTGGCGCTGTCCACCAGCGCATAGCGCTCGCTCAGCACCTGCTGGAAGTCGGGCAGCACGGCGCCGAAGGTCTGCTCGGTGTAGCCGTCGAGCACCACGAACGCAGGCGGACGGGCTTCGAGCGTTTGCTCGAGCGCGGCGGCCGAGTCGGGCTGCATGCCGAACATGAAAGCGAGGGGGTGGCTGATACGGTCGAATGGGGGCCGGTCCGCCTGGAGCTCCCACATTACGGCGCCCGAGAGCACCTCGTCTCCCGGCGCGGCGTGGCGCTCGAGGTAGCCGGCGATCTTCCGCACCGATTGGGGAGACCACACCGTTTCGTAGTCGGCACGCAGCTCGCGCCCGGCGGTCGCGTACATCAGCCCCGCGGCGCCGACGACAAGCACCGCTCCGGCAAACGCGCCGAAATTGGCCCTGGACATGGCGTGGCGCGGCCCCGCCGCCAGCCAGATCGCGGCGAGCACCGC
>DASUJH010000038.1 GCA_036279355.1 Gemmatimonadales bacterium | reverse complement strand
ATGAGCGCGTGGGGATCCGGCCGCCGCGCCGCCCATCGGCGCGAGCCGCGCGATAGCGCGGCCGCGAGGATTCCGAGAGGCCCCATGGCCGCGAGCTCACAGTCCAGGACCGTCATCTACGCCGCCCTGATCGGCAACCTGCTGGTGGCCGTCACCAAGGCCGTGGCCGCGGCGATAAGCGGCAGCTCGGCCATGCTGAGCGAGGCGGTCCATTCGTTTGTCGACACCGGCAACGAGGTGCTGCTGCTCTATGGCATGCACCGCGCCGCCGAGCATGCCGACCCCGAGCATCCGCTGGGCCACGGCCGCGAGCTGTACTTCTGGAGCTTCATCGTCGCGCTGCTCATCTTCGCGCTCGGCGCGGGCATCTCGATCTACGAAGGCGTGAACCACATCCGCCATCCGGAGCCGATCACCGACCCGCTGGTGAACTACGTGGTGCTGGCGCTGGCGCTGCTGTTCGAGGGCACCACCTGGATCATCGCCCTGCGCCGGTTTCGCGCGGTGAAGGGCTCGCTCGGTTATTACGCCGCGTTCCGCCGGAGCAAGGACCCGCCGTCATTCATGGTGCTGTTCGAGGACAGCGCCGCGCTGGCCGGCATTTTTCTCGCGGCCGCCGGCACATTCGCGACCGTGACCCTCAAAGCGCCCGTCTTCGACGGCATCGCGTCGATCCTCATCGGTCTCGTGCTCGGCGCGGTCGCGATTCTCCTGGCGCGGGAGAGCAAGAGCCTCCTGATCGGCGAACGGGCCGGCCGCGGCCTCAGCGAAGCGATCCTCCGGATTGCCGAAGCGGAGCCTTCGGTGGAGCGGGTCAATGGTGTGCTCACGGTGCAGCTTGCGCCGGATCAGATCGTGGCCGCGCTCAGCATCGAGTTCACCGACGACGTGCGCGTGTCCGAGCTGGAGCGGCGCGTGACCGAGATCGAGCACAAGGTGCGTGCGGCGCACCCCGAGGTGGTCGCGCTTTTTCTCAAGCCGCAGACCAACAGCCGATATCGCGAGATGGTGCGCCGGCGCCTGGGCGGCGCGGCATCGGAAGCTGGAACGGTACAAGAGTGACTCGGCACCGGAATGCCCTGCACGGCGGAGCCACCCTGGACGATGTCCCAGCCCGGGTGCGGGTTTACGTGGACTTCATGGGGAACGGGCACGATGGGCTGACGGATGCCGGCGCGGCGGATCGCCGCCGCCCCGGCCGATCGATGCCTGGCCGAGGCGGCGGCGCTCTATGCAGGTGATCCGGCGCTGCGGTTCGCGCGCAATCGCGCTACGCCGACGGGCTGCCCAGCTTCTTCTGAATCGATTCCGCCCGATCGAGGTGGGTCTGCAGGATAGGCTTAGCCTTCTCGATCAGGCTCTTGAGTTCCTGGTTCTGGGTCGCGTCATGCGCCTTTTCGGCCAGATCGATCACGGCCTTGTGGACGCCGACCTCCTGGTCGATGTAGGTCCGGTCGAACTGTGCGCCCTTCGGCGCCGCCTTCAGCGAATCCATCTCCGCCTTGGCCAGAGCCTTCACCGGATCGTTCGCCGGCGGCTCAGGCGTGATATTGAGTTTCTTCGCCAGCTGCTGGCCCTGGAGCCGCAGCGCGTGGTGGTCCGTCTCCATCTGTGTGGCGAATCCCCTCACGTCCCCATTGCTCGTCTTCTTGAGCGCGTAGGCGCCGGCGGCGCTGTCCGCCTTGTTGGCCTCGTCGAGCAGCGCCACGATGTTGGCGTCGCTGAGCGCGGCACCGGTGTCGGAGACGGCGGCGCCGGTGTCGGACGCGGCGGCGCCGGGGTTCGCGGCCGGATTCGTGGCTGCCGTATCGACCGGCAGCGTCGTGTCGGCCGCCGACGTCTGGTCGGCCATGCCGGTGTTGGCACCGCCGGTGTTGCTCCTGGGCCCGCATGCGCCGGCCAGGAACATCGGAACCACGGCACCGGCCAGCGCGGCCCGCAGTGACAGTCTCTCCCGCATAGTGACCTCCTCGTGGGCGTGCATCCGGCCCGATGCCGGGCATCGCCCGTGCGGAACGGTACGCGCCAGCCAGGCCGCGGGGGGTGATTCGGGTCACCGGGGCTAGAAATCGCGGCGTCGATAGATCCGGATGGCCCCGGCGATCGGCAGGAGGCACCACGCGGCCACGGAGCCGGCGACGAGCAGCGCGCCGCCTCCCGGCCCGAGCGCGCGCTGCATCGCGGCGCCCGTCGGTCCGAGCAGCACGTCGGCGCCGAGCAGCACGAGGGCCGCCGCGCGCATCCCGTCCAGCGGATTGATCGCGAGGAGCGACACGAGATATGGCCCCGGCTGGCCGGAGCCCGTGAGCTGCAGCAACCCGATCGCGGCGAGATCGTACAGCACGGCCGCGCCGAGCCACACTGCGAGGGCCGCGCCGATGGCAACCGGCCGGCGGCGCGTCAGAATGCCCAGCAGGATGCCGGTTGCGAGGGCCGCCCACGCCACCGTCGTGGCGCCGGCCGCCACGATCGCGTAGCCCGCCAGGCCCTCCCATCCCGCCACCATGCCCACGAGCACCGCCGCGGCGCCGAAGCCCGCGACGGCCACCGCGCCGAGCGCCGCGCCGAGGCCGAGCGCGCGCCCGAGGAGGACGCCGGCGCGGCTCACCGGCTGCACCAGCAGCCACTCGGCGCCCCCGTCCTCTCCGGCGAACGCGTGCGCGCCGATCACGAGGCCCACGAGCGGCAGCAGATAGAGCGCGAGCGCCTGCAGCGAGACCGCGGTGCGCATGAAGCCCTGGACGAGGAGCTCACCAGTAGCGCCGAGCCCGACGAGCGAGAGCCCGATGGCGAGCACGCCGAACAGCGCGCCGAAGCTCTGGACCAGACGGCCGCGCAGCGCGGCACGGAATTCCGACTCCGCGATCGCCAGCACCGCGCCCCGCCCGCGCGGGCGGATCACGCCACCCTCCTGAGCGCCATCTGGCCGGTGAGGCAGCGATAGACGTCCTCGATGCTCCGCGCACCGGTCGCGTTCTCGAGCTCGTATACGCTGCCGACCGCGCGCATGCGGCCCGCCGAGAACACCGCGACGCGATCGGCGACGCTCGCCACCTCGGCCAGGTCGTGTGATGACAGCAGCACCGTGGTCCCTTCGCGCCGGAGCTCGCGGATGAGGTCGCGGACGAGCAACGCCCCGGTCGGGTCGAGTGCGGCGCTGGGCTCGTCCAGCACGAGGGCCGGCGGCGTGCCGACGAGCGCCACCGCGAGACCGAGGCGCTGGCGCATGCCGCCGGAAAAGCCGTCCACCACGCGGTCGGCCGCATCCGCCAGCCCGACGCGGTCGAGCAGCTCTTCCGCCGGGCGCGCGGGCACGCCGCGGAGCCGCGCGCAGAGGCGAAGCAGGGCGCGGGCGGTCACGCCGTCCTGAAAACCGGGCCGCTGCGGCAGGTAGCCGGTGGCGCGCCGCGCGGCGGCGCCGCCGGTCGTGGCGTCGAGGCCCGCGATCTCCACCCGCCCCATGCTCGGACGCACCAGACCGACCAGCGCCTTGAGCAGCGTGGTCTTGCCGGAGCCGTTCGGGCCGATGAGGGCCAGGGTCTCGCCGGGCGCGACGTGCAGGGTGACGTCATCGGCCGCGAGGAC
>DASUJH010000037.1 GCA_036279355.1 Gemmatimonadales bacterium | reverse complement strand
TCGCCATCGCGATCGAGAACCGCTTCGCGCTCGAGACGCTGCTCGGCATGCGCGACACGCACACCGGCCTGCACCTCGTGCCCGCGCTGCCGCGCCTGGTTGCGAATGCCTGGTCGCACCTTCGCAAGCACGAGGCGTATCGCACCTACCTCTACAGCCGGCGCGGCTACGCGGCGCTGGTCCGCTCCGCCGGATTCCGCAACACCCGCGTGCTGGATCTCGCGCCAAGCTACAACGACTACGACTTCATCATGGACCCGCGCGACCGTGCGAGCTACGCGCTGCTCTGGCGGAGCCGCTGGACCCGCGCGTTTGCCCCGGGCACCGGTGCCGTTCGCCGGTGGCTCGCCCGGGCGCGGCCCTCGTGGCTCGGGCACCTGGGCTATGCCTATCTCGTGATCGGCGGCGAAACCGATGTCGTGCTGGATGCAACGCACCCGCTCTGGAACACCGTGCGCGAGCTGGGCCTCGAGCCGGGCAACTCGCGGTTCGCCGCGAGCCTCACGGGACCCGGCACCATCGCGATCCTCACCCACGACGGGCGCCGCCCGACCGGGCTCGTCACACTCTCCCCCGAAGCTCTTCCCAATGGTCCGCTCCCGACGCTCCGCGCGCGCTCACTTGCCGAATACCTGAAGGGGCGGCTGGAACCGCTCGGCGGCCGGCCGTTCGGCGACTGGTACGCCGACGTCTATCGCGTGACCGAATAGCCGTGGGGCGTGCCTCGATGCGCGGAACGCTAAAGGCGGCGCTCGAGTCGGCGCTCCTGCACGGCGGTCCCGCCGCGCTGAATCGGCGGCGGACGCGGAGCCGTGCGCTCGTGCTCGCGTACCACAACATCATCCCGCACGATGAGGCCCCCCCCGGCGAGCGCGCGCTGCACCTGCCGCGGGCGGAATTCGCCGCGCAGCTCGAGCAGCTCGCGCGCGCCTGCGACGTCGTCCCACTGGCGGACCTGTTCCGCCCGCCGGCTCGCGCGCGCCCCCGCGCCGCAGTCACCTTCGACGATGCCTACCTCGGCGCCGTGACCGAGGGCGCCGACGAGCTCAGCCGGCGCGGCCTCCCGGCCACGTTCTTCGTGGCGCCCGGCCTGCTCGGCGGTCGGAGCTTCTGGTGGGACGACGTGGCCGGCGGAGCCCTGGACGGCATGCCCGCAACGCTGCGGGAGGCGTTGCTCACCGAATGTGGCGGCCGGGATGACGCGGTTCGCGCCCGGACGGGCTGCGCGGCCGCCGAGAGCAAGGTGGCCGGCTGGGCGCGCAGCGCGAGCGAGGCGGCGCTCGCCGCGCTCGTGCGCATTCCCGGCTGCACGCTGGCATCGCACACGTGGGATCATCCGAACCTCGCCGCCGTCGGCGGCGATGACCTCGCTCGCCAGCTCGATTCGTCGCTCGCGTGGCTCCGCGCGAAGTTTCCGGAGGCGACGCTGCCCTGGCTCACGTATCCGTACGGGCTCGCATCAAAGGCTGCGGCGGCCGCGGCGGCTGCGGCCGGGTACACCGGGGCGTTCCGCGTCGATGGCGGATGGCTCGACCCCGAGCGTGGCCCAGGGTTCACGCTGCCACGGCTCAACGTCCCGGCGAATCTCACCCGGCGCGGGTTCGCGCTCCGGCTCGCGGGCCTGCTGTGCCGGTGAAGGAAGCGGTCCTCATCACGGACGGTGAGCAGCGCGCCGCCCTGGCCACCGTGCGCTCGCTCGGGCGGTGCGGCTACCGCTGCATCCTCACCTCGGCCGATGGGCGCTCGCTGGCCGGCGCGTCGCGCTATGCCGCCGCGGACCACGCGCTGCCGCCACCGCTCAACCAACCCGAGCAATTCGCCGAAGCCGTCGCCGAGCTCGTGCGGCGCGAAGGCGCCGCGCTCGTGCTGCCGATCGCCGAGCCCGCGATGCTGGCGCTCCTCGCACAGCGCGAGGCGCTTTCGCCGGCTCGGGTTCCATTTCCCGATCTCGCGACGTTTCGCGACCTCTCGAACAAGGCGCTGTTGCTCGACGCAGCGCCGGCCTGCGGTATTGCGGTGCCCGCACAGCACACGCTGCGCCAAGTGGCCGATTTGGCGGCGATCCCCGAAGACGGGCTGCGATTTCCCATCGTCGCAAAGCCGGCCCGCTCGGTCGCCGAGGCCGATGGGCGGCGATACAAGCTCGGCGTATCCCACGCCGCGAGCCGCGCGGAATTGGCGCAGGCACTCGAGGGCCTGCCAGCCGCCGCGTATCCCGTGCTTCTCCAGGAACGGATCGTTGGCCCCGGCGTCGGGATCTTTCTGCTGTTGTGGCGCGGGGAGCTGGTCGCGCAGTTCGCGCATCGGCGCCTCAGGGAGAAACCGCCTTCCGGAGGCGTGAGCGTCTATCGCGAGAGCATCGCCGCCGATCCGGAGCTGGTGGCGCGGTCGCGGGCGCTGCTCGAACGATTCGGTTGGCAGGGCGTCGCCATGGTCGAGTACAAGCTCGACGAGCGGACGGGCACGCCGTATCTGATGGAAGTGAACGGCCGCTTTTGGGGATCGCTCCAGCTCGCGATCGATGCGGGCGTCGACTTCCCCGCGCTGCTGGCCGATCGCGCCCTCGGCCGGCGCCCGGCGCCGGTGCTCGACGCCCAGCTCGGCGTCAGGAGCCGCTGGTGGTGGGGCGACGTCGATCACCTGCTTGCGAGACTCCGCCGAAGCGACGCCGAGCTCGCATTGCCGCCAGGCGCGCCGCGTCGGGCGCGTGCGCTGCTCGACTTCGGCACGCTCTGGCGCCCCGGCGACCGCAACGAAATCCTGCGTTGGAGCGACCCCGCGCCGTTCTTCCGCGAATCGCGGCTCTGGTTGTCCGGGAAGTGATGCGGCGGGCGAGAGCGGCGCGTCAGCGGGGAGCGCTCGGCTCGGCCGGCTGCGCGCTCCGGCCCAGACACCCGCGGTAGAGCGCCGCGTAGCGCGACACCATCACGTCGAGACCGAACTCCGCAACAGCACGCGCGCGCGCGCTCGCAGCGTAGCTCGCGCTCAGCTCGCCGTCGGAGAGCACGCGGTCCATCGCCGCGGCGAGCGCCTCCGCATCGCCCGGCGGCACCACGACGCCGCCGTTCTCCCCGAGTGCCGCCGGAACGCCCCCGACCGCCGAGGCGACGATTGGCCGCCCGGCGAACATCGCCTCGAGCAGCGCGAGGGGCAGCCCCTCGGAGAGCGACGGAAGCACGAAGAGATCGGCGCCTGCGAGCAGATTCGGGATGTCGGAGCGGAGGCCGACGAGATGGACCCGGCCCGCGACGCCGAGCTCGCGCGCCTCAGCGGCCAGGGTCTCCGCCAAGTCTCCGCGTCCGGCGATCACGACGTGCAGATCGGGATGTCGCGGGGTGAGGCGGCCGAGCGCGGCCACGAGGTGGGTGTGGCCCTTGACGGGATAGAGATTCCCCACCGCCAGAGCGATCCGCGCGATCGGCCCGAGCCCGAGCTCCGCGCGAATGCTCGATTGCGCCATCGGCTCGAACGCGACGCCGTTCGGCACCAGCGTAATCCGCGACGGTGCGAGGTGGAGATCCCGGCTCAATGCATCGCGCGTCGGCTCGGATACCGCTACGAGCCGGCAGCTCGCAGCGGTCGCCAATCGCATCAGGATGCGCCGGCGCAGGTACGCCGCGTGGTAGCGCCCGCCGTGCATCGTGATGACGTTCGGAATCCCGGCCAGCCGCGCCGACCACGCACCGTACACCGCGAACGAGAATTCGTGGCTGTGCACGAGATTGATTCTGTGCGCGCCGAACGCGCCGGCCAGCCACCGCGCGAAACTCGGGGAGAGCGCGCGCTCAAGCCGATAGCCCTCGACGGCAACGCCGCTCGACTGAAGTTGCCGCGTGAGCCATCCCTCCCCCTTGGCTGGGAGGAACGCCACCACCTCGGCTCCGCCGGCTCGGAGGGCGCCGGAAAGGTCCGCGAGCATCCGCTCGGCACCGCCGGGCCCGTCGGAGGCGATGAGCTGCGCGATCCTCAGACCCTTGAGTCCGCTGCTCGCCAGCCCGCTGCTCGTGCTCACGCCGGTACGCGCCCGCCGCCTCGGGCCACGCCGGGCAGCTTACGCCGTACGACTCCCGAGAGCCACCGGCCGTACACTACCGGCCCCGTCTTCGGGCCGCCCCATCCGAGCTCCGCCTGCGGCTTCGCCAGGAGCTCCGTGTAGGTCGCCTCGAACCCGGAGACGTAGCGCGAAATGAGAAACCGCTCCTGCACGGTCGCGCGTGCGGCCGCGCCGAGCCGGTGGCGGAGCGCCGGATCGCGGATGGCGACGTCGAGCGCGCGCACGAGCGCCGCCACGTCCTCGATCGGCACGATGAGCCCGCTCTCGCCGTCGCGCAGGATCTCGTTCATGCCCGGGGTGTTCGTCGCGATGATCGGCAGGCCGAACGCGGCGGCCTCGATGACGGTGAGCCCGAAGCCCTCGTCCCGCGCCGGCGAGACGGCCATGTCCGTAGCATCTCGGAGCACCGCGCCGGCGGAGGGCACGAGGCCGAGGAAATGCGCCGTGTCCGCGAGCCCGAGCTCGCGTGCCAGCGCCTCGAGTGCCGGCCGCTCCGGCCCGTCGCCCACGACGAGGAGGTGCACGTTTGGATGGGTTCGGCGCAGCTCGGCGAAGGCGCGGAGCATCAAGTCCACGCCTTTGCGGTGAATCAGCGAGCCGACGCGGGTGAGCGTCACCGCGTCGTCCGGAATGCCGAGCCGGTGGCGCAGGCCCCGCTCGTCGCCCCGGGCGAGCAGGTCCACGTCGACGCCGTTGTAGATGACGCGGGTCCGTTCGCGCGGCATGCCGTCGTCGAGCAATCCGTCGATGCAGCCGTGGCTCACCCCAACGGCGAGCGTCGCCTGATGCAGGCCCAGGGTGAACCGGTCGCGCTGCGCGTACACCACGTGCAGGTGGGCCAGCAGCGGCAGGCGCTCGCCGCGCGCTATCGGAAGCAGCCACTGGTGCGGCGCCGCGCTGTTCGAGTGGAGCAGCCGGATGCCGTGCTGGCGGACGATCCGCCGGCCTTCGCGCACAAGGGCGAGATATCGGCCGATAGCGTACCTGGGCGGAGTCCAGTGCAGCAGGATGGAGAACTTCGACTGGTGCACCGGCACGTCGAGCGCGCCCGCCTCTCGGGCCAGCGCCGCCGCGTTGCACCAGAGGATCGGGCGGAAGCGCGCCCGATCGATATGGGTGAGGAGGTCCAGCAGGCAGCGCTCGCTGCCGCGGATCCAGTCCTCGCCGTAATGGGTGAAAAGAATCGGGACCGGAGCGGTCATGCGCGCGGCGGAGGCTCGGTGCGGTCGCCGAGCAGCTCGCCGTAGAGCTGCTCGATTGACCCCACGTTCCGCTCGATGGAAAACTGCTCGGCCCGCACCCGTGCCCGCTCGCCGATCGCGCGCCGGCGCGGCTCGTCGGTGAGGAGCGCGGCGAGCGCGGCCGCCATGTCGTCCACATCCGCCGGATCGAATAGGACGCCGGTGTCGGGCGTCACCGTCTCGGCCGGCCCGCCGAGCCGGGAGGCAAGGACGGGCTTGCCAAGCGCCATCGCCTCCACCACCACGAGGCCGAACGGCTCGGGCTCGATGGAGGCGTGCACCACCACGTCGGCCGCGGCCATCAACGCGGGCACGTCGCCACGTTCACCGAGAAAGCACGCGCGACCGCCGAGCCCGGCGTGGGCCGCACACGCGCGGAGCTCGGTCTCGTACGCCTCGCCGCCGGCGGGTGTGGCGCCGGCGAGCACGAGGTGGCACCGCTCGCGCAGCCCGCTCGGCAGCCGCGCCATGGCGTCGATGAGCAGGTGTTGTCCCTTCCACCGTTTGAAGTTCCCGGCCATCACGACGAGCGGCGCCTCCGGCGGAATGCCGAGCGACTGGCGAACGCTTCCGGCCGTGCGGCTCGCCGCGCGGAGCGCTTCGATGTCGATGCCGTCGTAAATCTGCGCGATGCGCTCCTTCGGAATGCCGGCGCGCACGAGCGTGTCCTCGATGTGGCGGCTGATCGCCACGATGCGATCGAATCCGCCCACCAGCCTGCGCCGCACACGTCCCCTCGGCATCGCGATCGGTCCACGCGCGTGCGCCACGATCGGCCGCTTCACCAGGCGCGCAGCCGGCAGCCAGTCGACGTATCCATGGTCCGGAGTGTTGTTGAGATGGACGAGGCTCGCGCCGACCGATTGGAGAAAGCGCGCCCGCACGCCGACGGCTTGCGCGGCGCGCCGGGCGCGCCCAATGGGCGTCCGGCCGCTCGATGCAACCGCAGATTCTTCGACCTCGCGCCAGAGGTGGACCTCGACACCTTCGGCGCGCAGGCGCTCGGAAAACCGGTTCGGCTCCCAGAACACTGCAACCGGCTCGAAGCGGGGCCGGTCGAGATGGCGCGCGATGTCGTAGAGGCACTGGAACGAGCCGCCGACCGTGCCGTCGCGGTTGCCTTCGATGAGCAGGATGCGATGCGGTGTCTCGGGCATGGGCGCGGCGACGATCACGCGCCTGCGGCGTGAGGCGGCGCGCCATACGCGCGGAAGCGTCCCCACGCGGTGGCCGCCGCCTTGAGATCCTCCACCCACACCTCAGGCCGCGCGACCAGGCGGCGCAGCCGGAACCGGCACTCGGATTCGAGCATCTCGCGCCAGAGCCAGAGCGGTCTGCCGCCGAGTGCGGTGCCCCCCGCCGCGGGCGAGGTGCGCGCGAGATACTCCCCCCACCCGTGATACCAGTCGCGGATGTAGCTCACCCGCTGGCGCGCGGCGGGAATGTAGTGCTTGACCCGCGCGCCTGGCACCCACCACCCATGCGCGCCTTCCGCGAGCAACTGCTTCACCAGCGTGATCTCCTCACCGCGCAGTCCGCTCTCGGGGCGGGGCCCGAGCCGCGGATCGTACCGGCGTTCGCGCTGCTCCTTCATGCGCATTGCCATGTTGGCGCCGAACGGCACGTCGAACCCGCCGAGGGGCCGCGGCTCGCCGCCCAGATCGAGCGCGGCAAAGGCGTACTCCACCTGGTGAAACGTGCGCGCGAGCCACGGCGGCGGGTCGCCCGCGAACCACGGCTCGATCGGGCCGCCGAAGACCGCGGCGTCAGGCCAGCGCCGGAACGCCTCGACGTACGCCGCGAGCCAGCGAGGGTCCACCAGCACGTCGTCGTCGGTGAAGAGGATGTAGTCGCCGGTGGCGGCCGCGACGGCGCGGTTCAGCGCGTGCGACTTGCCCGGCGTGGGCTCGGTGAGGGCCCGGAGCGGCAACGCGCCATCGAATGCGGCAACGACGCCATCAGTGCCGTCGGAGGAGTTGTTGTTCACCACCAGAAGCTCCCAACTCACCTCCGGCGGCACCTCGAGCTGGATCATGCGCTCGAGCGTCTGGCGGAGCATGTCGCAGCGGTTCCAGGTGCAGATGGCGACGGAAAGCTTCACGCGCGCTCCGGCTCGGGGAGTCCAGCAGGGGTGCGGCTGCGGGAGCAACCTGCATGCCTCGGGGCCCGGTCCCGCGCCGCTTCCGCTGTGGTCGCATCGCCACACGTCGGGCGATGTGCCGCGCGGCAAGCCGCCCGCCCCCGCGTGGCCAAGTCGGGTGCGTCCGGGGCATATTTGTTGAAGTTAGCCTCCGCTTTCTCAACTCGGGACTGGTCGATGACGCAGGCAGGAATCGAGGTCCGCGCGCTCTGGAAGAAGTTCCACCGGGGAGAGGTGCACGACAGCCTCCGCGACCTGGTGCCTGCCTTCACCCGGCGCGTCGTCGGCCGCCGGCCACCGTCCGACCAGCTCCAGACCGGCGACTTCTGGGCCCTCAAGGATCTCACCTTCGACGTGCTGCCCGGCCAGACGCTCGGCGTAATCGGCCAGAACGGAGCGGGCAAGTCGACGCTCCTCAAGGTGCTCACCCGCATCCTGCGACCGACGCGCGGAAGCTGCCGGATTCAGGGCCGCGTCGGCGCGCTCATCGAGGTGGCCGCCGGGTTTCATCCCGATCTCACCGGCAGGGAGAACATCTTCCTGCAGGGCGCCATCATGGGCATGCCCCAGGCCGACATCCGCCGGAAGTTCGACGCGATCGTGGACTTTTCCGGAATCATCGACTTCATCGACACGCCGGTGAAGCGCTACTCGAGCGGCATGAACGCGCGGCTCGGATTCTCCATCGCCGCGCATCTCGATCCCGACGTGCTCATCGTGGACGAGGTCCTGGCGGTCGGCGACTTCGGGTTCCAGCAGCGCGCGTTCGGCCGGATCGCCGAGCTGGCGCGGAGCGGGCTCCCCGTCATCGTCGTCTCCCACCAGCTCGACCGGATCGCCGCGCTCTGCACCCACGGGATCCTGCTCGACCGCGGCGCCGTGATCCGCGCCGGCACGCCCGCGGAGTGCATCACCGCATACACGCTGGGCCAGGGGCGGGCGCCCGCGACGAACGGAAGCCACCCGGTGGTGCTCGAGACGCTGACGCTCGCGGCCGGGTCGCAGGCGCGCTCCGGGGCCGAAGCGCGGCTCCGGATTACCGGCGAGGCGACCGACTACGACCGGCACGAGACCGATTCGCTCGGCATCCGGGTACGCGCGCTTCACAGTGGCGAGGTGCTCTTCTCGACCGGTACCGGCGACTTCGGGCTGCACCTGCCCGAGCGCGGGCGATTCGAGCTCGAGCTCGACTTGCAGCTCAACGTGGCACCGGGCCTTTACGCCGCGGAATCGTTCATCTGGGACCATCTGCGGGGGCAGGAGACGCTGCAAGGACCGACCCTCGTACTCGAGGTCGAGGAAGGTACCCGATTCTGGGGCACCGTGCAGATGAATCCGCGGATGGATCTGGCGTCGTCCCCCGACACCAAGCGCCGCGCGCCGCTCGCCGACCGGTCGCGCGCGTAGCCGATGCGGGTTCTTTACTCCTCGTACCGCCCGTACATCCCGCAACGCGTGGACGGTGCGCTCTACGCGGCGCACTCGCTGCTCGCATTGCTCGTGCGGCGAGGCCACGCGGCCGAGGCGGTGGTGCCGCTCGACCAGCGGCGCGGCGGGCGGCTCAACACATATCGCGCCGCGCGCGCGCTCACGGGCCGCCGCCTCCTCGCGCTTGGCGATCGGTGGAACGGCTACCGCACGTACCGCATGTGGGACAATCTCCTGCCCGCGGTGCTGCACCGCCGGATCGCGCGGAAACGTCCCGACGTCGTGCTCACCCAGCTCGACGGCTGCGAAGCCATAGCCGCCGAGGCGATGCGTGCGGGCGTGCCGGTGATCGTGTGGATCCATGACAACGAGTTCACCTACTTTCGCGGCCAGCTGCCGCCGAGCCCGCTGCTGCTCTCGATCAGCGCCACGGATTTCGTATCGGCAGGGATGCGCGCGGGGCTGGGCTATGAGTCGCCGGTGCTCTATCCGCCGATCGATCTCGCGCGGTGCCGCGCCCAGCGGGGCGCCGCGGCCGACGCGGTGACGCTCATTAACCCGGTGCGTGAGAAGGGCGTCGAGATCGTGCTGCGCGTGGCCGAGTTGCTGCCGCACCGCCGCTTCCAGTTGGTGGAGACCTGGCCGCTATCGCCTGAAGCGCGGCGCGCGCTGGAGGGCGCGGTGGCACGGCTGCCGAATGTTTCGCTGCACCCCTCGTCGCCCGAGATAACGCCGATCTACGCTCGCACGAAGCTCCTCCTCGCGCCCTCCCAGTGGGTGGAAGCGTTCTGCACGGTGGCGTTCGAGGCCAACGTGAACGGCATTCCTGTCGTCGCGAGCCGGATCGGAGGCATCCCCACCACGGTGGGCGAAGGCGGCATCCTGCTCGAGCCGGATGCGCCGGCCGAAGCATGGGCGCAGGCGGTGGAATCGCTCATGAGAGACCCCGCGGCCTACGAGGCGCGGTCGCATCTCGCGCTGGCCAACGCCGCGCGGCCCGAATTCGATCCGGAGCGCATCGTGGACCGCTTTCTCGGGCTGGCTCAGTCCCACGTCGAGCGTGCCCGCGCCGGTGGCGAGGCAATGGCCGCGCCGCGGCTGCAGGGGGCCTGAATGAAGCCCGAGCCCGCCACCAGGCGCGAGCGGATCTGGCTCCTCGTGATCCTCGCCGCCGCGCTCGCGCTCCGGCTCTGGGTCTGGCCCGACCGCTGGATCAATCCCGATGAAGGCGCCCACCTCATGGACGGGCGTCTCGCGCTGCACGGGCTGGTGCCGCTGGTCGACTTCAGCTCGCGCCAGGTGGTCTACACCTATCTCTTGGCGGGCCTCATCTGGATCGTCGGGCCCGATTTCGCGCTCGTGCGGCTCGGCGTGGTGCTCGTGTCCACGCTGTCGGTGTGGCTCGTGTACCTGCTTGCGCGCCGCCTGTTCGGCGGTCGAACGGGGCTCGCCGCCGCGGGTGTGTACGCGATGGTTCCGCTTGCGGTGATCTGGGCGCCCATCGTGCACATCGAGCCGTTCTCGATCGCGATCTCCTGTATCGCGCTGCTCGCGGTGGTGCGCCACCTGGAGCACGGCGGGTGGCGCCCGCTCGCGGCGGCCGGGCTCCTCCTGGGCATCGCGTTCTACGTGCGGGAGACCTCGCTCGCCGCCATGCTCGCGGCGCTCGTGGCACTCGCCGTTGCAAGCCTTACCGGGCGCGGCGGCGCGGGCGGGCAGTCGTTCGTGCGGCGCGCGGCCACGCTGGTCAGCGGGTTCGTCGTGCCGGTCGCGGTCCTCGGCGCGCTCTACAGCTCACACATGACGCCGAAGATGTGGTGGCACAGCGCGCTCAATCCGCTGGCGCTCGTGCTCAAGCACACCGGCAAGATCTCCCGCGCGCTGGGCGCGGCCTCGCCGGTGAACGCGGCCGAGACGATCCGCCGGGGCGAGCAGCCGTGGGAAAAGACGCTCTCGTACATCCACGAGGTCACGCTGCTCAACGCCGCGCTGTTCGTCGGCATCCTGATCTCGCTCGCGCTCCTCGCGCGCGCGGTGCGCCGCGGCGGCGGCGAGCTCGAGCGCGTCCGCGTCCCCTTCGCGCTGCTCTATGCATGGGTCGGCGGCCTTGGCCTCATCTACGGCTACTGGAGCGTCTACCGCGGATTCTTCCCGCAGTACGCGGAGGAATTCCTGCCGGGGCTGTCCATCCTGCTTGGCTTTGTGCTCGTGGAGATCGCGGCGGGATGGCCGAGCATCGGCCATCGGTTCGGCCGGGCGTTGATCGCGCTCGCGGTGTTCGCGGCGGTCGTGTTTGTAGCCGAGCGCACGGTGCCGTCGTTCGACATACCCAACTGGGCGTATTTCGTCGGCGCGGCCGTCGTGCTCGCGTGGTGGTACCTGCCGGCATCGCGGCGCACCCGGGGTTTGCTCGGCGCCGCCGCCGTCGCGCTCGCTTCGACGATTCTCATCGCCGCCCCGGGGTCGCCGCATGCGGCCGTCGCGCTCGGCAAGACGCTCGCGATTCCCGCGGT
>DASUJH010000036.1 GCA_036279355.1 Gemmatimonadales bacterium | reverse complement strand
TACGGCGTCCCGGTGATCTACGACATGCAGTCGAGCCTGCCCGAGCAGCTCGGCAAGCACCGCGCAGCGCGCGGGCGCTGGGCCCAGTGGCTCCTCCGGACCATCGAGGCATGGCTGCTGCGCCGGGTCGATACCGTGGTGAGCAGCGCCGGGCTGCTCCAGCGCGTCGCTGCGTTGGCGCCCGCGACGCCCGCGCGCGAGTGGCACTTCCCCATCGACCCGGCGGCACCGAGCATCGGGGGCGCCGCCGCGAGACGTCGCGAGCTCGGCATCGCGCCCGAGGCGTCGGTGGTGCTTTACACCGGTACGTTCGAACCGTATCAAGGCCTGCCGCTGCTGCTCGACGCCGTTCCGAAGGTGGTGGCGCAGGTGCCGGGCGCCGTGTTCGTGCTCGTGGGTGGCGAGGGCGAAGGGGCCGACTCCGTGCGGCGTGACGCGGTGCGGCGCGGTCTCAACGGATCGGTGCGCCTATTGGGCCGCCGCCCGCGCGAGGAGATGCCCGACTTCCTTGCGATGGCCGACGTGCTCGTTTCGCCCCGAAGCTACGGCGGCAATCTGCCGCTCAAGGTGTTTGATTACTTGGCCGCGGGGCGGCCGATCGTCGCGACCGACGTTCCTTCGCACCGCGCGATGCTCGACGAGAGCCGCGCGGTGCTCGCCGCGCCGACACCCGACGCGCTCGCCAGCGCGATCGTCGCGCTGCTCGGCGATCCGGAGCGCGCCGAGGGCATCGCCCGGTCGGGCCAGGCGTTTGCCGACCGCCACCTCGGCTGGCACCGTTTTGTGCAGGCGGTGCACGCGGTCTATCACGGGGTAGCCCAGCGTGCAGGCGCCCGCGTCCTCGCCTAGCGCCGGTCCCATCCGTCGAATCTCCGTCATCATCCCGGCGCGGAACGAGGCGGCGCTCATCGGGCGCGTCGTTGCTGCCGTGCTGGCCCATGAGCCCCCGAACGCCGAACTCGAGGTGCTCGTGGTGGACGACGGGTCCAGCGACGACACCTGTGCGTTGGCACGGGCGGCGGGCGCGCGGGTCATTGAGTTGCGCGGCACCGGGGGGAACCCGGCGGCGGCACGCAACCGCGGCGCGGCGGCGTCGAGCGGCGACCCGATCATCTTTCTGGATGCGGACTGCGTCCCCGCGCACACATGGCTCGCCGCGTTGCTCGAGGCGCATGCGCGCGGCGCCACGGTGGTGGGCGGATCGCTCGACCTGCCGCCGGGGCTCCCGCCCAGCGCGCGCTGTGACTACTACTGCGGGTGGTATCTCGTCCATTCCCGCCGGCCCGCCGGGTTCGTCCCCCACCACCCGCCGCCGAATCTGAGCGTACGGCGGGAGGCGTTCCAATCGACCTCGGGCTTCAGCGAGCGGCCCCCGCTCAACTACACCAACGAAGAGCGGGCGTGGCAGGGGGAGCTGCTGCGCGCGGGGCACCGCATCTGGTTCGAGCCGAGCGCGATCGCGTTTCATTACAACCGGCCGGGGCTGCGGCAACTGCTCAGGCGGAATTACCGGTGGGCCTTCACGGCGGTCGAGAGCAAGTCGCAGACGGGCGCCGCACGCTATGCATGGCTCTACCGGTATCCGCGCCTGCTCATCGTGGCGAGCCCGGCGCTCGCGGTGGCGCACACGGCCTTCATCGTGGGCTGCTGGGTGCGGGCCGGCGTGCTCGAGCCGGTGCTGATGCTGCCGATGATCTTCGCCTCGCGCCTCGCGTACTGCGCCGGGATGGCGGCGGGCGGGCTCCGGTGGCTCCGGGCGCGCGAAACGGGTGCCTCGAGCTACGCACCGACATGGCGGTGAGCGGCGCTATCGCGGGCGCGGAACGCACCGACCCGCCAACCGTCCTGATCCGCCCCTCGCGCGGGTGGCCGGCGCCCGATCTCGGCGAACTCCGCGGCCATCACGAGCTGCTCTACTTCCTGGTGTGGCGCACTCTCAAGGTGCGCTACAAGCAGACCGCGCTTGGTGCCGGGTGGGCTGTCGCGCAGCCGTTCCTCACGATGATCGTGTTCAGCGTCTTCTTCGGCCGCCTCGCGCGCATTCCATCGAACGGCGATCCGTATCCCGTGTTCGCCTACACCGCGCTCGTGCCGTGGACGTTCTTCGCCACTGCGCTCGCCGGCGCGAGCAACAGCCTGGTGGAGCACGAACGCATGCTCACCAAGGTGTACTTCCCTCGGCTGCTGCTCCCCCTCGCGGCGGTGTGCGCCAGCCTGGTGGATTTCGCGATCGCGTTCGTCGTGCTGCTCGGGCTGCTCGCCTGGTACGGCATCGCGCCCGGCGCGCAGGCGCTCACGCTGCCGCTCCTGGTCGCCCTGGCCTTCTGCACCGCCCTCGCGGTGGGCCTCTGGCTCGCGGCCGTCAACGTGCAGTATCGCGACGTCCGCCATGTGACGCCGTTCCTCGTGCAGCTTTGGCTGTTCGTGAGCCCGGTGGCGTATCCCACGAGCCTCGTGCCGGAGCGCTGGCGCGCGCTCTACGGGCTCAACCCGATGGCGGGCGTGGTGGACGGGTTCCGCTGGGCGTTGCTGGATCGAGGGGAGCCGCCGCCCGCGACCGTAATGGCGGCGAGCGCGGTGGCGGTGGCGCTACTCCTTGTCGGCGGGTTGTTCTACTTCCGGCGCATGGAACGCACTTTCGCGGACGTGGTCTGACGGTGGGCGGTCACGCGATCCGGGCGGAGGGCCTGGGGAAGCGCTATCGCGTGGGCCGCCTCCGCCGCCGCGGCACGCTGCGCGATCTCGTATCGGACGCTGCCCGCGAAGGCGTCCGCCGCCTTGCGCGCGGCCAAGCCGCCGGCCAGGGCGCGGCGGACTGGATCTGGGCGCTCAAGGACGTGTCGTTCACAGTGGCCTCGGGCCGCGTGCTCGGGATCGTGGGCGGGAACGGCGCGGGCAAGAGCACGCTGCTCAAGATCCTGTCGCGCATCACCGAGCCGACCGAAGGCCAGGCGGAAATTCACGGGCGGATCGGCTCGCTGCTCGAGGTGGGCACCGGCTTCCATTCCGAGCTCACGGGCCGCGACAACATCTTCCTGAGTGGCGCCATCCTTGGCATGCGGCGGGCAGAGATCGTGCGGCGGTTCGACGCGATCGTCGAGTTTGCCGAGGTGGCCCGGTTCCTCGACACGCCCATCAAGCACTACTCGAGCGGCATGCAGATGCGGCTCGCGTTTGCCGTCGCCGCGCATCTCGAGCCGGAAATCCTGCTGGTGGACGAGGTGCTGGCGGTGGGCGACGCGGCGTTCCAGCGGAAGTGCCTGGGGAAGATGAGCCTCGTGGCCGGCGAAGGGCGGACCGTGCTCTTCGTGAGCCACAACATGGCCGCGGTCGAGCGGCTCTGCGACGACGCCATCTGGCTCCGCGACGGCTGCATCGTCGCAGCCGGAAGCGCGAGCGACACGGTGGCCCGGTATCTCGCCTCGTCGGCAACGACGGAAACGGACCATTGCTGGCCCGACCCCGCGCATGCGCCGGGCAACGCCGCGGTCCGCCTCCGGCGCGCCCTGCTCCGGCCCGCGAGCGAGGCGGAATCCGCGGGAGAGGGGGACGCCGCCGGACCGCCGATCACGATCCGGACGCCGTTCGTGATGGAATTCGAGTACTGGAACTTGCATGAAGGCGCGCGCCTCAATCTGAGCGTCCAGGTATTCAACGAGGATGGCGTGATGGTGTTCAACGGGTCCCCACTGGTTGAGGCGCATTGGCACGGCCGCCCCTTCCCGGTGGGACTCTTCCGCACCGCCTGCGCCGTGCCGGGCGACCTGCTCAACACGGGCCTGCACCGGGTCGAGCTACTTGTAGTGCGCGACCAGGCGAACATCATCTACCGGCACCCCGACGTGCTCGCCTTCCAGGTGCAGGACGACATCGAGATGCGGCAGGACTACCACGGCAAGTGGCCGGGCGTCGTGCGTCCCCCGCTCGACTGGCGCACCGAGCTGGTGCGCGAGGGGATGCCGGAGCGCGATGCGCGGGCGGATGCGCGCGCGGCGGGCGGGTGATGCGGGACGGCCCGGCCGGCATCGGTGGCTCGGATGACGATGGCGCAGACCTCGAGCGCGCGCATTGCCATGGCGCGGATGCCGAGCGCGCGGACGCTGAGCCCGCGCGCGAGCTCGAGCGGCTGCGGCTCGAAAACCAGCGGCTCTGGGCGCGGCTCGAGGACCATCGGCAGGCGGGTTTTGCGCTTCGAAAAGCGGCATGGGCGTGCTGGCACGCGCTGGCGGGCCGGGTGCGCGCGATCAACGGTGCCTGGCGCAACCCGTTCGGCAAACAGCCGGCCGGGTTCACGCCGCACGCTATACACATCGTCGGCGCGGTGGAGCAACACCGCCCCAGGATCGTGCACGCGCTCGGCAACGCGCACCTGGGCGGCTCGACGCAACTCGTGGTGGACCTCATCGAGCGGCTGGGCCATCGGTTCGACCAGCGCGTGCTCGCGCGCGATGTGCCGGCGACCGCGGCATACGCGGGCCTCCCGCTGGACGAAGTGCCCGCCTGGCGCGGTGCGAATCACGCGCGCTCGTGGCTCGCGCGCGCGCGGCCCGACCTCCTCCACGTGCACTTCCTCGGCCATCATCACGACTACGATGGCGCGGAAGACTGGCGCTGGTACCATCGGATCTTGGAGGCCGCGCGCGCGCTGGGCTGCCCGGTGATCGAGAACATCAACATTCCCGTCGCGCCGTACGCGTCGGACACCGTCCGCCGGTACGTGTACGTGAGCGACTACGTCCGCACGCGCTTCGCGCTGGCGGGCGCCCCGAACGTCACCATCCATCCCGGCTCCGATCTCGCCCGCTTCTCGCGCGCGCCCGGCGACCTCCCGCCGGACGATTGCGCCGGCATGGTCTATCGCCTCGAGGGCGACAAGCTCGACGCCCGCGCGATCGATGTCTTCACCGAGATCGTGCGGCGCCGGTCGGCAAGCCGGGCGCTGATCGTAGGGGGCGGGCACTTCCTGCCCCTCTACCGGCGCCGCGTGGCCGACGCCGGGCTCGCCGACAGGATCGAGTTCACCGACTACGTGTCCTACGACGCGCTACCGGGGCAGTATCGGCGGCTCAGCGTGTTCGTGGCGCCGGTGCACACCGAGAGCTTCGGGCAGGTGGCGCCGTTCGCGATGAGCATGGGGATTCCGGTGGTGGGCTGGGATGTGGGCGCCCTCGCCGAAATTCTGGGCGACCGCTCCGGGCTCGCACCTCCCGGCGACGTGGGCGCGCTGGCAGACCTCGCGGTCGCCTTGCTCGACGACCGCACGCGGCGGCTTGAGCGCGGGGCCGAGCTGCGCGCCCGCGCGGCCGATCTGTTCTCGGTGGAGCGCATGATCGAGCGCTACGGTGCGCTCTACGACGAGCTGTTGGGCGCCGGCCCGGCGCCAACGCCATGAGCACCACGCCCGCCGTGACCGTGCTCATGGCCGTGCACAACGGCGCGCGCGACCTCCGCGCGGCCATCGAGAGCATCCTGGCGCAGACGTTCGCCGACTTCGAGTTCCTGATCGTGGACGACGGATCGGACGACGGCTCGCGCGAGATCGTCGCGTCGTACCCTGACCCGCGCATTCGCCGGATCGACAACGAGCGGAACCTCGGGCTCTCGGCGAGCCTCAATCGCGGGCTCGCCGCGGCCGCGGGCGAGCTGGTGGCGCGACAGGACGCGGACGACATCTCTGAGCCGAGCCGCCTCGCGACGCAGGTGAGGTTTCTGATGCAGCACCCGGATACGGCGGTGGTCGGCTCCTGGTACACCAAGATCGATGCGGACGGCGTCGAGCTGGGCCGGCGCGAGCTGCCGGCCGACCCGGTCGCGATACGCTGGGCCATGCTCTTTCATTGTCCGCTGGTACACAGCGCCGTCACATTCCGGCGTGGGCTGCTCGCCCGGACGACGGGGTTCTACGACGAGTCGTTCGCGTACGCGCAGGACTACGAGCTCTGGTCGCGGGTGGCGCGCCGGCTCCCGATGGCGAACGTCCCCGCGTATCTGCTCCGCCTTCGGGTGAGCCCCTGGTCGATGACCGCGACCTACGGGGAGCGGACGCTCGAGGGTCCACGCGTGAGCCTCGCCAACATCGGGGCGCTGCGCGGCTCGGGTCAGGGGCCGTCGGCGGGGTATGCCGGCCGGCTCGCGGTAATGCAGGCGCTGCTGCTCGGCGGAGCGCTTCCCGATGATGCAAGTGAAGGCGGGGGCGCGGGGCTCGCGGACGCTATCCGGGAAATCCTTACGCTCCACGACGACTTCCGCCGGGCCGAGGGACTCGAGCGCGGCGCGGGGGACGCGCTCCGACGCGACGTCGAGGCGCGCGTGGCGGGCCGACTGTTGGCGCTCGCGGCCGAGCCGGCGTCGGCGCGATCGGGCCGGGCCGGCGCGCTGCTCGGCGCCGCATGGCGGGTACGACCGAGCGCGCTCGCCTCGACGGCGGGCGTGCGCGCCGCGGTGCGCGCGGGGGTCGGCGCGTTGGCGGGGCGCGGGGCATGAGCGCGCGGGGCATGAGCGCGCGAGGCGTGAGCGCGCGAGGCGTGAGCGCGCGGAGCGAAGGAGTCCATGGCGCCGCGGCCGATGCGGGGTTTGTCGCCGTCGCCGTCGCGCTGAGCCTCGCCGTGCACCTCGCCGCGCTCGGCTTCTACTCGGACGACTGGGACCTGCTGGCCCGGATGGCGCTGGCTGGCGACCAGACGTTCGGCGGTCTCTACCGCGTGCTTTCGGGCGAGGGTCAACTGCTGATGCGGCCCGGGCAGAAGGCGTACGAAGCCCTGCTCTTCCGCGCGTTCGGACTGGCGCCGCTCGGCTACCACGTCGTGAACGCCGCCGTGCTGGTGCTCACCGGCGTACTCTTCCTGCTTTCGCTGCGTGCGCTTGGCCTCTCGCGGCGCGCGAGCGTCGCCACCGCGCTGCTCTATTCGCTGCTGCCGCACTATTCCTCGGCGCGGGTCTGGTTCGCCAGCTTCCAGGCGCCGCTGAGCATGGCGGCGTACTTCCTGAGCCTGTACGCGGGGCTGCGGTCGATCCGGAGCGCGGGGGCAACGGCCTGGACCTGGTTGGCGGTAAGTCTCGCCGGCCTCATCGCCAGCGCGCTCGCGTACGAAGTCGCCCTGCCGCTCTTTCTGTTGAACGCGTTGCTGTACGAGTGGCGCCGGCGATCGGTCGCGCGCGCGCGCACAGCGCACGTTACCGTGTGGAGCACCGCGGCGGCCGCACTCACCGTGGCCGCGTTCAAGATGCTCGCGACGACCCGCCTGAGCGGCGGGCTCACGCTGGGTTATCTGCACGGCATGGTCGAACAGATCGCGCGGATCAACCTCTGGGTCTATGGCGTTGGGGCGCCGCTTACGATCCGCGCGGCGCTCAGCGGTGCGGGCGCGGCGGCGTTGCTCATGGCGCTCGCACTAGCGCTCGGCACTTGGTTATATCTCAGCGCGATGCCGCTCTCGGCGAGTGCCGGCAGCGGTCGCAGTCCGGGGTGGCTCGTCGCCGGCGGTGCCGCGGTATTCTTGCTTGGCCACGCGGTGTTTCTCACGACGAACGTGAGCTTTTCGGCGACGGGCGCTGACAACCGCACGGCCATCGCGTCGGCGGCGGGCCTCGCGCTCGCCTGGGTCGGGATCGCGGTGTGGATGACCGAGCGGCTGCCCAAGGGTGTAACGGCGGCGTGGCGGGCGCGCGCGTTTGCCGGGCTCACGGCCGCGTCGTGCGCCGGCGCGTTCGTCGTGAGCGCGCGCCTCGCGCGCGATTGGGGAGCCGCGTACGGCCGCGCACGCAGGGTCGTAGCCGACATCCGGCGCTCGTTTCCGACGCTCGCGCCGGGCACGGCGCTGGTGCTCGACGGCATCTGTCGATACGTGGGGCCCGCGCCCGTGTTCGAGGCGCCTTGGGATCTGCGCGGCGCGCTCCAGCTCGCATACGGCGATTCCACGCTCGCAGCCGACATCGTCTCTCCCACGCTCCGAGTCGAGGATGACGGGGTGCACACCGTGGTGTACGGTGAGGACTCCCGCTATCCCTACGGACGACTCGTCGTCTACGATGCGCGCCGTCACACCGCGGATACGCTCGCCGATGCGCGGGCGGCGCGGGCGTACTTCGCCGAACACGGCCGGGGCGACGCGTGCCCGCCCGGGCGGCCCGGCCACGGCGCGCGGGTCTTCTGAGCCGGCGATGTACGCGCCGCCGCTAGTGTCAATCATCACGCCGATGTTCAACGCGGCGCGCTTCCTGGACGAGACCGTCCGGAGCGTGCTCGCGCAGACGCACACCGCGTGGGAGCTGCTGCTCATCGATGACGGCTCACGCGACGAGAGCCTTGCGCTCGCCGTCCGCTGGGCCGCCGCGGATCCCGCGCGAATCCGCGCGCTCGCGCATCCGCGCGGCCCGAACCACGGCGCCAGCGCCACGCGGAACCTCGGGCTCCGCCATGCGCGCGGCGGCTATGTGGCACTGCTCGACGCCGACGATGTATGGCTGCCCGGGCACTTGGCCGGGATGCTGGCGCTGCTGGAGCGCCATCCGCGCGCGGCCTTCGCGTATGGGCCCACCGAGGATTGGTACGGCTGGACCGACGGGGACGACGACCGCCGGCGCGACCGCATACCCGCACTCGGCGTAGCCGCCGGCCACGTGCTGGCGCCGCCCGGGCCGCTCGCCGCGTTCGTGCGGCGCGACGCGCCGTCGCCCTGCACGTGCAGTGTGGTGGCGCGGCGAGCCGCCATCGACGCGGCCGGCGGTTTCGAAGCCGAGTTCCCGGGCATGTACGACGACCAGGCGCTCTACGCCAAGCTCTTGCTCACGGGACCGGTCGTGGTCGCCGATGCCTGCACCAGCCGCTACCGGCGCCACGCCGACTCGTGCTACTCAACCGCCCGCGCCACGGGGCGCGCTCCGGCCGAGCGCGCGCGCTATCTCGAGTGGCTCGACGCCTACTTGTCCGAACGGCACCCCGGCGAGCGCGCGCTCGCGCGGGCGGTGCGGCGCGAACGATGGGCGCTGCGCCATCCGAGGCTCGCGCCGATTGCGCGGGCCATTCGGCTCCGGCGCTTCACGCGGGAGCCGTAACGTTCCGGGTATCCGCGCGCTTCACGGCGCGCACGGTCACGATGAGCGGAAAGGCGTCGTCCTGCGCATCGAGCGTGGCGCGCGAGAGGTCTTCCACGGCGAGCCCGGCGAGAAACGCCGAGGCGGCGCGGACGTTGCCCGCGCCGCACACCGTCACGGCGTCCGTCCCGAACGCCTCGCCGAAGAGCGCTCGGCACCCGGCCGGTGTAAAGCGCCAGTAGTCGCGCTCGAGCCCGTATACCGGCGCGAGGCGGCTCACCGCCGGCACCGTCGCGAGCACCACGCCGCCGGGCGTGAGCAGGCGATGCACCTCGCGCACGGCGGCGTGCACATCGTAGATGAACTGCAGCGTCTGGGTGAGGACGAAGCAATCGAAGGCGTCACCGGGCACGGCGTGCGCCGCGGTGAGATCGGCGACGATGGTGGCGAGCGGATTGTTCGGGCTTATATCAAGCACGTCAGCGCGCTCGACGCCGGTCCCGAAGCGGTCGGTGTACCGCCGGTCCTGCATCTCGACAACGCGGCCGCGGATGTCGCCGCGGTGCTCGGCCAGGAATCGCTCGATGTAGAAGCGATCGATCGGCATGCCGCGATCGAGTCCCCACACGTCGCTCGCCGGCCGCGTGCGGAACGGCGCGAGCCACGCTGGGCGTCCAAGCCGCCGGAGCCGGCGGCGCCATGCGGCGTCAGGCCCGCCGAGCGCCGCCTCGAGCGAGGTCAGGAAGCCGGGCACAGATCACTCGCGCAAGGAGACCGGTAATGGACGCGATGACGTCCCCCATAGCTGAGCGGATGCGCGCCATCGTCGAGCACCACGGCCCGTGGACCGCCCACAACATCCAACTCGACGAGCACACCTGGACCATCGGTCCCGAGCCGACGTACGACAGCCTCAAACTCAGGCGGGTGATGCAGATCGTGAGCGACAACATGCGCCGGCCGTGGCCCGAGCTCAGAGCACTCGACCTCGCCTGCCTCGAGGGACAGTACGCGCTCGAGCTCGCGCGGCGCGGGGCCCAAGTGGTGGCGCTCGAGGGCCGCGAGATGAACATCGAGAAGGCCCGCTTCGCGCGGGAGGCGCTGGGCGCGGATCGCGCCGACTTCCGGCAGGAAGACGTGCGCGGCCTCTCCGCGGCGCGGCACGGACGGTTCGACGTCGTCCTCTGCCTCGGCATTCTCTATCACCTCGACGCGCCGGACGTGTTCGAGTTCGTGCGGCGGATCGGCGAGGTGTGCGACGGGTTCGCGGTGTTCGACACGCACGTAAGCATGACACCCCGAGAGCGCCGCGAGTTCGGCGGCAGGACGTACTGTGGCGAATCGTGGACCGAGCACCGCGCCGATGCCAACGAGGCCGAGCGGCTCCGCAAGCCGTGGCTCTCGCTCGACAACCCGACGAGCTTCAAGCCGACCCGCGCGTCGCTCTTCAATCTGCTTTCGCATCATGGGTTCACGTCGGTGTACGAGTGCCAGATGCCGGCCGAGCCCGCCAAGCCGTCCGACCGGCTCACGTTGCTCGCGCTCCGCGGCACGCCGGTCGAGCTCAACGTCATGCCGCGGGTCAATGCGATGCCGCTCGAGGAGTGGCCCGAGCGTCCCACCCGTGGCGGCCTGCGGCCGCCGCACATGGGCCCGGGCCCGTCGCTTATCCGCCGACTCACCGGCGCGCTCACGGGACGAGATCGCTGACGGCGGCGGATTCGTCCGCGCGCCGTCCGAACCTGCGAGTGGCGCGGCGCACCGTCTCGCCCCAGTTGCGCGCGGTGCGGAGCCGGCAGACGAAGTCAAGCAACGAATCGTGCCCGCTCACGGGCACCCGGTGCAAGGCGAACCGATCGTCCGCCGCGTCCGAGATGCCGGCCCGCACCGAGCAGGCGGAACGGTAGCCCGCCTCGACGGCGGTGGCCCGCACGCGCTCGTCGTAGATGCCAAACGGATACGCGAGGTGCCGCACCTCGCGGCCCAGCTCCCGCTCGAGCACGCGGCGCGACTCGACCAGCTCGTGCCGGCATGCGTCGGCTCCGAGCGTCGTGAGCCGGTGGTGGGTGAGGCTGTGCGCCTCGCAGGCAAAACCCTGGCGCTCGAGCGCGCGCGCCGCATCCCAGCCGAAGAGCGGGTACTCGACCCCTTTCTCCGCCACCAGCCATTCGCTCCTGCCGCCGACGAAACCGGCCACGAGGTAAAACACCGCGGTGAAGCCTCGCGCCCTGAGCGCGGGCAGGGCGTGATCGATGCAATCGCGGAAACCGTCGTCGAACGTGATCATCACCGGGTGGCGGGGCAACTCCGCGCGCCCCTCGCGCGCCGCGACCAGCGCGTCGGGCAGAATGGCGCGATGCCCCGTCGCCGCGAGCCACCGCATCTGCGCCGCGAAGGCGCGGGGCGTCACCGCGTACTTGCGGAACGGGGTCGCGGGCGACGGCGTCACCAGGTGGTACATGAGGATTGGGACGGCGCGACCGGTCACGCCGGCGCTCCCGGAACCCGGGCGGCCCAGATGTCCTGGGTGTCGGCGCCCGGCTGATACTCGAGGAGCGTGAGCCCGGCGAGCAGCCGCTCGCGCACCCATGCGGGAGGGTGGAACGCGCCGAAGAGCTTGCGCCCTTCGGCGGCGAGCGTGCGCACGATGAGTTCGCCTCCGTCGTAGCGCGCGCGCTCCTCCGCGGTGAGCCGCGGGCGATAGGCGTCGCCGTGCGTCGTCACGATGACGACACCGCCGGGCCGCACCGCGCGCGCGAGCTCGGCCATCCACCGCCCGTGCATCTCGGCCGAGAGGTGGGTGAAGACCGAGCGGCAGAAGAGCAGATCGAAGAAGCCGTCGGGCACGGGGAGCGGCGGCGCGAGGCCGTTCTCGAGAAAGCTGATGCCCGTGAGGTGCGCGCGGCACCAGGCGATCGACGCCCGGTTATAGTCGCTGCCGTAGAACTCGACTGCAGTCCCTGCGGCGGCGCCTCGCGCGGCGAGCGACGGAAGGTGCCGGAGGATGCGCGCGGGGCCGCAGCCCCACTCGCACACGCGGGCCGGACGGCCGGTGGGAACGCGCACCGCGGCTGCCGCCGCCCCCGTGACGTGTGGCCGAATCAACGCCCAGTACTGGGCGGCAGCCGATTCGCCCGAGGCCTTGTACTCGGCGAGATCGGTCGTAGCCTGCGCATCCCAGAGGATGGGGAGCGGCGGCGCGGCGAAATCCGGATGCGCTGCGCGAAACCGGCGATTGCCCCGCGCAGTGAGCAGGATCCGCCGCCAGTAGCCCACGCGGTCGGTCAGGGCGAACCAGCGCCGCGCCCCACGGTCGATCATCCGGTGCGAGAGCCACTGCCTCATGCGGAAAGCTCCTCGCGCCAGAGAGCCAGGAAGAGGCTCCGGCGCAACGTGCGGGACCCGGGGGCGCGGCCGCCCGCGTCCGCGACGGCGTGCCGGTAATCGGATCGGGCGTGGACGAGCCAGGTGAGCCGCCGCAAACCGCGGATCAGCGACGGGTCGAGCGGCACGCGGGAGACGTACCGGTCCACGCACGCAGCCGCGACGGCCCCGGTGGCGCTCTTCGGGTCGAGGCTCTGCCGGTAGGACTCGCGACAGCGGCCCAACCGGCGCGGGGCCCGGCCCCCCGGAACCACGGCGCCGTCGCGAAAGAAGGCGACATACGCGAGGAAGTACACCAGGTCGAGCAGCGGTAATCCCTCCAGCTCGGCCGACTCCCAGTCGAAGACCGCGAGCGATCCATCGGGCGCAACGTGGACGTTCCAGGGCGAGAAGTCCCGCTGTTCGATGACCGACGGCACACTGTGGAGCACGGTGATGACCCGCTCGGCCTCGTCCCGCTCGGAGCGCTCCAGCACCGGACCGAACTGCGTGACGAAGTCGCGCACCGCGCGCTCCACCATCGGGGCGGCGCCGGCGCGCGGCGCCGCCGATGCGGGTGCCGCCGATGCGGGTGCCGCCGCGGGCGATGCGAGCTCGGCGAGCCAGTCGGCGGCGCGCACGGCGAGGTCGCGGTGCGTGGCCGGCGTGAGGAGCGAGTACAGGGGTTGGCCCGCGAGCGCCGTCTCCGCCAGCGCGCCATGGCCGAGCGCCGGATCCTCGCAGAGGATGCGGGGTGCGCCCGGCATTCCGCCGGCCCTGCGTGCGTGCACTGCGGCGAGCGCAGCCGCTTCGCGGCGCAGGCCCTCAGCGGCTTCGGGCACCCGAGCGAATTTGACGGCGACCCGCGGCACCGAATCGGGCTCGGCGAAGGCGAGGCCGACCACCTTGCTGATACTCCGCGGGCCGCGGGTGAGAAGCATCCACGTGATACTGCCGGGCGCCGGGCCGAGATTCCATTTCTCCCAGTCGCGCTGGAGGCGGGCGAGCAACTCGGGACTGTCCGGGGCCGCGGCCGGCACGTCGGCGCGGGGCGCGCGTGCCACCGCGGCGAGCGGCCAGAGCCAGCCGCGGCGAGCGGCCCGCGCCCACGCGCGCTGGAGCGGCCCGTCGATGCCGCGGCGGAGTCCCCACCGCGAGGGCACTCGGCTGGCGCGGACGTAGGCGATGGCGGCCTCGCTGCCGAGCGGCAGCCAGAACCAGGGCCGCGCGAGCCGCGGCCACGGCCAGTAGAGCGCCACATCGTCGAACCCGGCCGCAGCAAGCTGCGCCTGGATTGCCCCGGCGCCGCCGAGCACCGGCCGGTGCCACTCCGCGAAGCAAATCTCGCCTGGGGCGAGCTGGGCGCGGCGCTCACGCAGCGCCACAGGCGACGGGTCCACCAGCGCCGGCGACTCACAACGCGCGCCCGGCCGCAGGAAGCGCCAGTCGAGCCGGCGCAGCGCCCGATCGCGCGCGGCTTCGGGGAGCGCGGCGGCGTGATCGGCGGTGAGGCGTGCGTCGGGCGTCACCGCGCGAGCACCTCGTCATAGACGGCCGCGACGGCGCGCGCCATCTCCCGCGCGGTGAAGCGCTCGTGGACCGCCGCGCGGCCGGCATCGCCCATGCGGCCCGCGCGCGCCGGGTCGCCGAGCAGCGCGCACACCGCCACGGCCAGCGCGGCGGGGTCGCCGGGCGGCACGAGCGTGCCGGAGATGCCGTCCGCCACGGCCTCGTCGGTGCCGCCGATGCGCGAGGCAACGACGGCTTTGCCGGCCGCCATCGCCTCCAGCACCGAGAGCGGCAGCCCCTCGAAGCGCGACGGCAGGACGAAGAGGTCGGACGAAACGAGGAGATCGGCCACGTCGCTCCGCGCGCCCAGGAAGCGCACGCGATCCGTGAGGCCGAGCGCCGCCGCGCGGGCTTCGAGCGCGGCGCGCTCGGGCCCCTCGCCGGCGATGGCGAAGACCGCGCCGGGGACCCGCACCGCCGCGTCGAGCAGGACGTCGAGCCCTTTCTGCGGGGTCAACCGCGCGGCGGTAAAGACGAGCGGGCGCAGTGGATTGCCCGTGATGCGCGCGCGAAGCGCGGGGTCGGCGGCGCGCTCGAAGGGGGCGGGGTCGATACCGTTGTACACCACTGAGAGCTTCCGATCGGGCACGCCGAACGCCGCGCCGAGCCTCGCGGCCACGTGCCGGGAGACCGCGAGATAGCGCCGCACCCCCGCCGAGACCACGCGAAACTGCGCGCGCACGTTGCGGTTCACCAGCGACTCGACGAAAAGCTGTGCGGTTGCCACCGCGGGAATGCGGCGGAGCGTGGCGGCGAGAAGCCCGAACTTGCCCGCGAGGGGCCAATTGAGGTGGGCGTGCAGCACGGCCGGGCCTCCGGTGCCCACGGCGGCGAGCAGCGCCGGCATGCGCGTCAGCACGTCGCGGTCGGTCACCCGTGGCACTGTCCGCACCGGCACGCCCGCCGCGCGGGCGCCGTCCACGAGCCGCGCGAGTCCGGGCGCCGGATGGAGCAGCAGGAGCGGACGCCAGCGCGCGCGGTCGAGCCCGGCGATGAGATGCAGCAGCGACTGCTCGCTGCCGCCAAAGGTGTCGCTGTCCACGTAGTGGATCACGCTGCGCGCGGCGTACGGATTCACACCCCGCCCGCCCCCGCGGGCTCCGAGAGCGAGGTGAGTCCCCGCCCCGCGCGGCGGTTCTCCCGGAGCGCGCGGCGGGCGCCGAGCCAGTAGAAGTAGTCGAGGGCATGGTGATAGTACGAGTGCATGCGCGCGCGGCGGCGCCGCTCGAGCCGGCCGACCAGGTGCACCACGGCGCCGGACGTGCCGGGCCAGAAGCGGGTCGCGGCGAGCAGCGCCGCGCGCAGGGTGCGCCAGCGTGGGCTTCCCTCGCTCCAGTGGCTCAGCTTGAGGTCCCGAAACGCTTCCGGATGCTTGCTTGCGAGCTGCACCGCGGTGCGGCCCTTGGCCTCGTTGTCGCGCGCGAGCGCGGCGAAACTCTTGGTGTAGCGCTGCACCGCGCATGCATCCGCGCTGAACATGAGCGTGACACCCGCCCGCGCCAGGCGGAGCGACAGCTCGAGATCCTCGTTGCCGTACAACGTGAACGCCTCGTCGAATCCGCCCACCTCGAGCAGCGTGCCGCGGTCGATGGAAAAGTTCCCGCTGTAGAAGTCGCGAAGACCGAACCGGTGTCCCGGCCGGCTCAGCGTGTCGAGGTGCCGGTTGAACTTGGTCCCGACGTAGTCCACGACGGGCGGCGACGCCGGGTCGACCGGCACCGGGACCGCGCCCACCACGCCGAGCCGCGGGCGCCCGTCGTGGGCCGCGAGGTGCGCCGCGAGGCAGCCGGGTGCGGGCTCCATGTCGTCGTCGAGCAGCACGGCCAGTGCACCGCGGGCGGCGCGAAGGCCGGCGTTGCACGCGGCCGCGCGGCCGCGATTCTCCTGCGACAGGGCGCGGACGGCACACAGTGCGGCGAACGACTCCATCAGCTCGCGGGTGCCGTCGGTCGAGCCGTCGATCACCACGATGACCTCGTACCGTTCCGGCGCCAGCGTTTGGCGCGCGAGCGCATCGAGCGCGCGGGCGAGCGAGTCACGCCGTTGGTACGTGGGGATCACCACGCTTACCGCCGGCTCGCTCATGCGGGAAGCCCGAGCTCCCGGTAGATCGTCTCGAGCCGGCGCGCGTACGCGGGCCATCCGTGGTGCTCGGCTACGAACGCGCGGCCGCGCGCGCCGAGCTCACGCCGCGCCGCGGCATCGCCGAGGAGCTCGGCGACGGCGCGGGCGAACTCGGCGGTGCCACCCGCAAGCCGTACCGGGGAGGGAACGCGCGCACTGCGCCCGTCACCCGCACCCGCCCCGTCGGACCCCAGGCCCTCGGCGCCGAGCGGCGTGCTCACTACCGCCTTGCCGCGCGCGAGCGCGTGGAGGAGCTTCACCCGCATTCCGCCGCCGGTGCGGAGCGGCGCCAGCACGACGGCCGCACGATAGACGAACGGCTCGACCTCCGGCACGCGGCCGGTGACGGCGATCGCGTCCGAAGCGAGCGCGCGCACCACGGGCGGCGGATCGGCGCCCACGATCGTGAGGTGTGCGTCGGGCTGGAGCCGGCGCACGGCCGGCATGATCTCGCCGCCCAGCCAGAGCGCGGCGTCGACGTTGGGCCGATGGCGAAACCCGCCCACGAACACCAGCTCGCCGGCCAGCTCGCATGCCGGGTCGGGCGCGGGTCCGAGCGACACACCCAGCGGATTCACGCGCACCCGGCCTGCAACGGCGGGCACGAGTGCAGCGCACAGCGCGGCGTCGCGCGCGGTGAAGAGCTGGACGCGGGGAAACCGTGCCCACACGCGCGCCTGATGCCGGCGCCACCGCTCGCCCTCGAGCGGCATGGAGGCAGGGTCGCGCACCTCGTGCTCGGTGACCACGGCAGGCAGATCGGAGGGGTAGCGGTACGCACCCATCGCGTTGTCTTCGACTTGCAGCACATCGAACCGCCGCTCGCGCACCAGCAAATCGAGCAGGTCCTGCATCCGAACGTCGCCGAACTTGAGCGTGCGGAACGGGTCGCCGCTACCGAGCCAGCGCGCGGCGAGGTTCACGCGGCGCGCGAGTAGCGGGAGGCCGGGTGCCGCGGCATCGCGCCAGACGTGGCGGACGTCGACCCCAAGCCGCGCGAGCTCCGCCAGCCCCTCGCGCTCAGTCGGATCAGGCCCGGCGAAAGTCGCGAGCGTCACCTCGTGCCGCTCGGCCAGCGCCTCGAGCTGGCCGAGCATGACGAGCGCGCCACCAGCGGCGCTTGCGCGGTGCGGCAGGAGCGGGGTCACCATCAGAATGCGCATTCGCGCCGCGCCCCGCGCTCAGACCCGCCGCCGGCCTGCGGCGATAAGGCCGGCCACGGCGACGAGCGAGAGCGCACCGAGACCGAGCCCGAGATACACCGAGCGGGGGCGGAAGCGATAGCGCACGAGGTGATCGCCGGGCGGAACGCGCACGGCGCGGAAGGCGACATTTGCCCGATAGATCCGCGTCGGGCGGCCGTCGCGCTCGGCGGTCCAGCCCGGATAGTATGCGTCGCCCGTGAAGAGCCAGCCCGCGCGCGTCGTGCGCACACGCCATTCGGCGCGGTCGGGCGCGTAGGAGATGAGCGTCACGCGATCTCCGGTGGCGGCATCGGGTGCATCCGCGCCCACCCCAGCCGAGTCGGGCTCGCTTGCAGCCTCCGCGTTCGCAGCTTGCGCGACGGCGGCGTCCGCGCCCGCGAGCAACACCCGCGAGAACACCGACTCGGGAGCCTCGCTGAGCGCCGCGAGCGCCGCTTCGTCGCTCGCCGCCGCGCGCGCACGATGCACCACAAAGCTCCGCGGCACCGGGGCGCCCACTTCCCACAGCTCGCCGTTGCCCACCCGGCCGATCGGCCTGGCATCCGCGACGGCGGCGGAGTCGCCCGACGCGTAGACGTACTTCACATTCAGCACCCTGAGCAGCGGCGAATCGAATCGCCGGAAGGTGATGCCGTACGCGATCCACGGCGCGTAGCCCGGCACCGCCTGAGCATAGGACGAGAGCCAGTGGGTCGGAAAGTCGAGCCCGCGCACGTCCGAGAGGCCGAACATCATCTGCGCGTCGGGCACGAGATCGCGCCGACTTGCGCTCACGCGAAAGAGGCTCCGGTCCGCGCGCAGCATGTCGAGGCCGGGCGGACGCGGATAGAAGTATCGCACCGATACCGTGGGATTGAAGCCGTACGCATTGACCGCGAGGTCGGCGGCGATGAGCAAGGGCAGTGCCACGGGCAACGCGCGCGCCGGCCAGCCGGACAATGCTCGGCGCCGGGCGAGGAGTGCCAGCGCGAGCGCCGCCGCCGCCACGACCGCGGGCGCGTACATGACGCCGTTGCGCCAGTGAAACGCTCGCAGCGTGGCCGCCGCCATTCCGCGCGCCTCTTCGGTGAACGATCGGTCGCTCCGGGGCGCGCCGCCGTACGATTGCCAGGTAGTGGTCGCGATCTCACGGTCCACCGCCTGGAGCTGATCGCGGAGGTGCGGCAGCAGGTAGCGGCCGGCGAGCAGGAGCCCCCAGCCCACGATCACGACGGCGGCACACAGCCTGCTCCACCGCCGGAGCACGGCGCCCTCGGCCTCGCGCGATGCCGCGAATAGCCGGTCGGCACCGTGGCCGGCCAGCATGGCGATGCCGAACGTGGCGTCGAGCCTGAGCATGTGCGCCTTGCCGAGCCGGAGCAACGGGAGATCGTTCAGCCAATCGAAAACGGGAACGTGGAGCGCGCGCCCGAGCGCCACCACCGCGAGCACCGTCCACGCGCGGACGTACGGATCGGTGCGCCAGCGCGGGAGCGCCAGCAGGGCGAGCAGGAACGGCAGCACGCCGGCGTAGAGCACGTCCGCGTGGTAGTTGCGGCCGAACGGCAGGAAATCAAAATAGGGCGGCGGCCACGACGGGTTGCCGTACAGATTGGGAAAGACGAAGAGCGGGAGCAGGAACAACTGGCGCCACCAGCCCGGCTGGTAGATCGCGAACGATGCGTCGCCCGATCGGACCCGGCCGACTTCGCTCAGCGGCAACCACTCGGCGAACGGCAGCAACTGGGCGGCGGCGAGCCCCACGCCGAGGACCAGGGCGACGAGGAGCAGGACCCCGCCGGGCGCGGGGCGCCATGCGGCAACGCGCGCGGACCTGAACTGCCGGGACTCACGCGCCGGGGCAAGCTGCACCATGCGCACGATGGCATACACGGCCGCGCCGAAGATAATGTCGGCCGAGGTCTCGATATGGCCGCCCAGGAATTGCACGCCGACGATGAGCGCAAGGAGCCCGGCCGCGCGGATCCGGGCGCGCCGATCCGTGGCCGCGAGCACCAGCTCGACGCCGAGCACGAGCCCCGGGAGCCAGATGGCGACGTTGGTCTGCGGGTGCCCGAGCCATGCGACCATGTAACCGCACAGCATGAACGCGAGCGCCGCCACGAGCGCCGCCGGTGGCGAGCGCCCGGTGCGCCGTGCCAGGAGGAAGGTGAGCAACCCCGCGATCCAGAGCCGGACCAGCGCGCTCAGCACGAACGTGCGCTCGAACGGCGCCGCTGCGAGCGCCAGGTTGAGCGGGTAGAATACCGCCGACTGCGCGGTGGCCACGAACGGCGCGCCGGCGAGGCTCAGCGGGTTCCACAGCGGCAGGTGGCCCCGGCGAATCTGCTCCCAGGCAAAGTGGCGCCAGGGCACGAACTGATACGTCTGATCGAAGAGCTGCGGGTTGGACGCCCTTGCAAAGCCGGGCGGCGCCACGCCGGCGAAGAACGGCGTCGTGAAGATCTGATCGGTCGGAGCGAGGACCCGATCCTCGAGCACGGCGCGCCAGCAGATGGCGAGCGGCACCAGCAGGAGCAGGAGCAGGGCGGCGGCCGTCGCCCGGCGCCTCGCCGCGGGGCGCTCCGCCGGCGCCTGCTTTACCGCGGGCCCGCGTTCACCCATTCACCCGGAGGCCGGCCATGAGAATCGAAGAGCTGCCGCGCCGCACCGCCACCCAGATGGCGGCGGTCGTCGCTCTGCTCATCCTCGCGAGCATCGCCGCGGAAGGATGGCGCGACCTCCTGCAGCGCGCCGACCATCCAACGCTGGTGCGGTTCTTCGATGCCGACCTGGAGCACAACCTGCCGACGTGGTACTCGTCCGCCCAGCTCTTCCTCGCCGCACTCCTGCTCGGCGAGATCGCCGTGCTCCGCCGGCTCCGCGGCGCCACGTTCGTGCGGCACTGGACCTGGCTCGCATTCATCTTCGCGTACCTCGCCACCGACGAGTCGCTCGTCATCCACGAGCAATTGACGCCGTTCATGCGGGCGCACTTTCACGTGCACGGGTTTCTGTACCGCGCCTGGGTGATACCGGTCGGGCTGCTGCTCGTCGCATTCGTCCTCGCGTACCTCCCGTTCCTCGGACACCTCACGCGCCGGATGCGGATCCTGTTCATCGTGTCCGGCGCCATCTACGTGGGCGGCGCGATGGGGGTCGAGATGGTGAATACCGAGCTGATGCAGAACGTCTACGGACCGGCATTCGGATGGCGCGTGGTCGAGCTCGCGATGCAGAACGTCGAAGAGCTGATGGAGATGGGCGGCATCGTGCTCTTCGTGTACACTCTGCTGCACTGCCTCATCGCGGAAACGCGGCTCGCCCGACCGGACTGAGCGCGTCGGCTTCGGGCGCGCGCACGACTCGGCGCCATACCGCGACGTCTTCCGCCAGCCGGCCGCGCGCTGCGGGATCGGCCGCGAGCCGGAGCCGCACACCGTCGCGCAGCCAGCGCAGGAGCATCGCGCCGCGGATGCCCACGATGAGTGCCGCCGCGCGCGGCGGTGAGTAGTGCCGCCGGTAGAATCGCGTCGCACTCCGCACCCGCTCGAGCGCCATCGCCCCGCGGATCGGCGCCGTGCTCGCGCCACCCCGGTGCACCACATCCGTCACCGGCGCGAAGTGCACCTCCCATCCGGCGTTCCGGAGCCGCCGGCAGAGGTCGACTTCCTCCGCGTACATGAAGAACGACTCGTCGAACCCGCCGATGGCGTCGAACGCCTCGCGGCGAAGGGCGAGTGCGGCGCCCATCACCCAGGGCACGGCGCGCGCGCGGTCGTGTCCCGAATTCACCAGCAGGACGCGGTCGCGCAGACCGGGCACTCGCGCCGCCGCGCGGCCGAGCGCGGTCTTTTCCAGCCACGACTGGACGGTGCCGAGGAACGGATAGCAGGAGGGCTGGAGCGTCCCGTCCGCGTTCCGGAGCCGGGGGCCGAGCACGCCGACGCGGGGGTGCGCGTCGAGGTAGTCGGCGAGGGCATCGAGCGCGCCCGGTGCGACGAGCGTGTCGCCGTTCACCAGCAGGACGTACGGCGTCGCGGTGCGGGCGACGGCCTGGTTCGACGCCGCGCCGTAGCCGCGGTTCGAGGGATCGATGACGAGGTCGACACCGGGAAACTCCCCTCGCACCATCTCGGCCGTGCCGTCGCTCGAGCCGTTATCCACCACGACGGTGGATGGAGGCGGCGACGCGGCGAGGTGCACCGAGCCGAGGCAGGCCCTGAGATCGTCACGCGCGTTGTAACTCACGACGGCGACCGACATGCGGGCCATGCGCGGCAGGACTCCGGGCTCGGGGGATGGCCCGGAAGCTAGCGACCGGTGGGGATGCGGTACAGTTGCGGAGCTACGAGATGCTGCTGAGCCGCGGCGGCATGTGGCGCCGGCCCACCGGCGGCACCCTGCCCGAGTCGCTCAGGCGGCGCCGCCGGCGGGCCCCTCTCGTCAGGCGGGCGGCGGAGGAGCACCACCTGCGGGCGGTTGTGGCGCGGCCCCTCCCGGCGGCGGCATGGTCGGCGGCGGCATGGTCGGCGGCGGCGTGGTCGCCGGCGGCGTCGCTATCGGCGGCGTCGCACCCGAAGTCGAGTCGCTCGGCCATCCAGAGTTGTTCGGCCAGCCGGCGGAATCCGATGGCTGCGTCGCGCCGCTGTTCAGCGTGTCGCTCGACGGCGGAAGGCTCGTCGAATCCGCTGATGGGTAACGGCCGGTGCTGTCGGTTGACGGGTATGCGCCGCTCGTATCCGGGATCACCGCCCGGCCGCTCGGCGGGGCGGCGGCCGTGTCGGCGAGCACCGTGTCATGCGGCACGTTGCCGATCGTGTCCCGGCTCGCGGGCGTCGGAGGGGGCGCGTTGGGCCGTGCCGATCGGATGGTGTCGGTCCCCAACGTGTCGGTCCGCATCGTGGTATCGGTCTGCGAACCGTATGTCGTGTCGGCCGGCAACGTGCCGGTGTCCGCCGTCCGGGCGGTGTTGCTTGCGCACGCCAGGGAGCCGAGCAGCGCTCCAAGCGTCAGCCAGCGCGTGGTTTCCTTGGGGGTCATGAGATCTCCTGGCTCGGGTCCGGCTTCGCATCGTCCGCACTTCGGCCGGGTCGCTCCGCGCGGCCGGGCTCACCGAAGGCGGTGGAACGCTGTTTGCCACGGAGAGCTTACCCCCGGCGCCCTGGAGCGTCGGTGAGTTGTGTCACCGGAACGATCCACCGACATTTGGGCCCGGAATGGACCTCGATCCCGCACGCTCGATGACCCGGCGCGCCACTGGTTGGGTGTCGCTCGCCGCGCTGGCCGCCGCGTTCACCGCGCTGCCGGCCGCCCGCGCCGCCGCCCAGGCGAGTGGGCCCGATGGAACCGGCGCCGCGGTAATTGCGGCGCCTGCGGCCGCGAGCCCTGAGCTGGCCGAGCAGCTCGACGCGTGGTCGCGCGCGGCGGCACGCGCCGCGCCGGGGCATTGGGGCGTCGCCGTGGCCGACGAATCCGGCCGCACGATCTGGAGCCTCGACGCCGACAACGCGCTCGTGCCCGCGTCCGCGACGAAGATCTTCACTACCGGTTTTGCCCGGAGCGTGCTCGGCGGCACGGCGCGGCGGCCGACGCGCGTGGTGGGCGCCGGCGCGGTGGACCCGCTCACGGGTACCTGGCTTGGAAGCTGGGGACTCGAGCTGAACGGCGATCCCTCGCTCGAGCGGGAATCCGGCGCGGGGCCGATGCTCTACGATCTCGCCATGCAACTCGCGAGCACCGGGGTCCGGAAGCTCAGGGGCCCGCTCGTGGTGCAGACGGCGGACGGTCCGGCG
>DASUJH010000035.1 GCA_036279355.1 Gemmatimonadales bacterium | reverse complement strand
CCCGCGGCGGCGAGCGCGTACATGAGGTGCACGGTGACGCGCGAGTTGAGCGGCTCGTGGTCGGCGAGGCGGCGCCACCAGTCGGCGGCGCTCCGGTGATCCTCGCGGGCCGCGGCCTCGGCGGCGAGGGTCTCGAGCGTCTCGCCGTAGTCGCGCGCGAGCCCGGTGCGCTCGTTGTCGGCCCAGCGCTCGAACTCGGGCGCGCCGCTCAGGAAGAAGCCGTCGAGAAAAGGCCCGCCATAGAGCGCGGCGGCGCGCGCGAGGTCGCCCGCGTGGCGGGCGGTGTGGAACTCGGCCACGTCGGTGGAGACGAGCTCGGGGTTGAGACGGAGGTCGCCCGAGCCGAGGAAGAGCGCATCGGCGCCGGTGGCGCGGCGGAGCGCGTAGAGCGCCTGCGTAAGCCGGTGGGCCGCCCGCTCGGCCTCGGCCTCGGGCCAGAGGTAGGCAAGCAGCTTATCCCGACTCACCCCGCGGTCGCCGCCGACGGCGAGGAGCGCGAGCAACGCGAGCGACTTCCGCTGGGCCGGCGCCCCGCCCAACGGGCCGTCGCCGCCCTCGACGGCGGGCGTGCCGAGCAGTCGCAGTCGGAGCAACGTGCGGGGCCTCGGAAATCCGGGTTGGCGGTCCGTCTATAGCGTTGCTGACAATCGTCTGATCAGCGGCTGACCAGCTCGCCTATAGTAGGCCCGCCTTCCCGGCGCGGCAAGCAACCGCAGGACGGGGGGGCCGGCCCCGCGCCCGCGAGCCGCCGAGCCACTCACCAGGAGGATCCGGCCATGCGTGACACGCTTTCCGCGGCGCTCCTTGCCGCTCTGCTCACCGCCGGCTGCAGCGCCGGCGACGCCACGGCGCCCGGCGCCGCTTCGCTTCGAGAGGTGCCCATGCACGATAACTACGAGGCCACCGGCGGCATTGCGCCCGGCCCCTCGGCCGACTGCCCGCTGGTCACGACCCTCTCGGGCGGCGGCGAAGGCACGCACGTCGGCAAGTACACGATCACCAACTCGCACTGTGACAATCCCACGACCGGCGAGTTCTTCAACGGCAGCTTCACCAAGACTACGGCGAACGGCGACCAGTTGTTCGGCACCTACAGCGGCACGTTCACGGCGACCGGGTCGTCGGGCTCGGTCGTCACCTTCGCGATCAACGGTGACTTGATCTTTACCGGCGGCACCGGAAAGTTCGCGGGAGCCACCGGGCAGCAGACGCTCACCGGAACCCAGACCACCGATTTCGGGCAGGCGGGTTTCCCGACCAGCATCACGCTCACGCTCGACGGCGTCATCTCGAGCGTCGGCTCGAACCCCTGAGGCGCCCGCCGCGCTCAATGGAGGTGTCGTCATGGCCACACAACCTCAACCGAACGCCCGGCTGCTCCCGAGCCAGCGGAAGCTCGACGAGGCGGTGGTCCGCGTACGCGAGGCCGCGCCCGCTTTTGCCCGGCTCGCCCTCGCCGACCGCATCGCCCTCGCCCGCTCGATGCGCGCCGGCTATCTCCGCATCGCCGAACGCAGCGTACGCGCCGCCTGCGCCGCCAAGGGCATCCGACTCGGCACCCCGGCCGAGGGCGAAGAGTGGGGGACAGGACCCTGGTGCGTCGTCCGCCAGCTTCGCCTGCTTATCGAATCGCTTTGCTCGCTCGAACGGAACGGCAACACACCGATCGGCGCGATGCGGCCCACCGCCGACGGCCGTGTCGCCGTCCGGGTGTTTCCGGCCAACGCCATCGACGGCATGCTTTTCTCCGGCATCACCGTCGACGTGCGGATGCGGGCCGGCGTGGACGAGGCCGCGGTGCGCGACACCCGCGCGAGCTTCTACAAGCGCCCCACTCACGCGGGCCGAACCGTGCTCGTGCTCGGCGCCGGCAACCTCGCCGCGATCCCGGCCATGGACGTGCTGACCAAGCTCTTCAACGAGGGTAAGGTCTGCGTGCTCAAGATGAATCCGGTGAACGCCTACCTCGCTCCGTTCATCGAGGAGGCGTTCGTCGATGCGATCGCGGCCGGGTATCTCGCCGTGGTCTACGGCGGCACCGACGAGGGCGGCTACCTGGCGCACCATCCGGGGATCGATGAAGTCCACCTTACCGGCTCGGACAAGACGTACGACGCCATTGTGTGGGGCCCGCCCTGCCCCGAGCGCGACGCGCGCAAGGCGTGCGGCGCACCCGTGCTCGCCAAGCCGGTCACGGCCGAGCTGGGTAACGTGTCGCCGGTGCTCGTGATGCCGTGGAACTACAGTGAAAAGGAGCTCGCCTTCCAGGCCGAGAGCATCGCGGGCGCGGTGACCCACAACGCGTCGTTCAACTGCAACGCCGCCAAGATGCTGGTGCTGCCAAAGGGCTGGAGCCGGCGCGGAGAGTTGCTCGCCGGCATCGAGCGCGCGCTGGCGGCGGCGCCGCTCCGGCAGGCGTACTATCCGGGCGCGGCAGATCGCTGGCGCGCGCTCACCGGCGGCCGCAGCGAAGTGCGCACCATCGGTGCGGCGGCCGAAGGCGCACTGCCCTGGACGCTCCTGCCGGGCCTCGACGCGAGCAACGCATCCGAGCCCGCGTTTTCCACTGAGCCATTCTGCGCGATTCTGTCGGAGACGTCGGTCGGAAGCGACGATCCGATCGAGTTTCTCGAGCGCGCGGTGACGTTCGCAAATGACCGGCTCTGGGGTACGCTTGCCGCCGATCTCGTGGTGCACCCGAAGGCGCTCAAGGACCCGCGCCTGTCCGAGGCGGTGGAGCGGGGCATCGCGCGGCTCCGATACGGCGCGGTGACGGTCAATAGCTGGTCGGGGTTCGTGTTCGCGTGCGGCACGCCGCCCTGGGGCGCGTTTCCTGGCTCGACGCCCGCCGACATCCAGAGCGGCACCGGCTGGGCGCACAACACGCCGATGCTGGAGGGAATCGAGAAGGCCGTGCTCCGGCATCCGATTACGCTGATGCCCAAGCCTGCGACGTTCCCGAGCCACCGCACGGCGCACGCGCTGCTCCGGCGGATCACGTATCTCGACGAACAGGCGAAATGGTCGAAGGTGCCCGGGGTGGTTGCGGCTGCGATGCGGGGATAGCAACGGCATGAAAACGGTACCGCTCGGCGTGGTCGCCGGCGGTACCGTTGCGCATGGCCGCTTGCGAATCTCGGCTCCCGGAGCCCATTGTATGGCGATGCCAGCGCCCGTCTATCACACAGCGGAGATGGTCCGAGCGATGCCGGAAGACGGCAATCGCTACGAGCTCGTCTACGGCGAGCTGCTCGTGACGCCGGCGCCCCGGCCATGGCACGAAATCGTCCAGGACCGGCTTCGCGATGCACTCCGGGCCTATCTGGAGCGCGAACCTGTCGGCCACGCCTTCGGGCCCCTCGCCGATATCTCGTGGAGCGATGACGTGCTGGTCTCACCCGATCTGTTCGTCGTGCCGCTCGAGTAGGCGCGCACGCTCGATTCACGCTCGCGCTCGCCGAGCTCTTCCGTCCTCTCTAGTCCGCTCGGGCCGAG